>JBPPMB010000211.1:0-15470 GCA_051305855.1 Desulfuromonadales bacterium | reverse complement strand
GTTCTGGAGCAGAGGGGGCGGTTTCTGAATACTCCAATAATGTTACCTTGTGAATGAGATTCTTCGAATTATCGAGCGTCAAAACTGCATGCTGTTTCTAACGGAGAGGAAGCAGTTGTTCCTGCAAGCCTTTTCATAGTAAGTTCGAATTTATATGTTTCACCTTCTCTGACCTCGATTTGGGAATTACACTCTCCCTGCCAAGCACCCTTATAGATCCTAACATTGGCTAATGTGTGAGTTCCCTCAGACAAATCTGCTGTCACACTTTCGCCATTGCCAATAGTTCCTGCGGCCTTTCCATCAACGCTGAGTTGATTTGAAATAGAAGATCCTCCAAATCCTGAGGGCCTGAAAATAGTCACCATTCCTGAGCCAGAACCATTCTCTATTGTGACTGCCTTATCAGTGCCCGAAGAAGGTTCCCCGGCACAGGCTGAATCGCCTGAAGGAAACTTTTTTATGTAATCGTCCCATGAACTTTCTACACGCCACTTCGGGGATGTTAAGTCTGGGCCTTCAAAAGAAACGATGCCACTTGCGATCGTGATTATATGTTTATCCCCGTCATTCCACTCATATCCCTGACCGTTGTCATACCAGTAGTAAACGCTTCCGCCTTCTCTTATCCGGCCAGACTTCAAGGCGTTCTTGCTGGCGGCATCTACAGCTTCTTCTTTGGTTGGGTAACCACATGCCCACGCCCCTTCTGAATGCTTTCCACTGCTAAGAACAGTTGTACCTGTTATTTGCGCAGCCCACCCACAATCACACTTCTGGATTATCTCTATTTCACCTGGCATGGCAGATGAGGCTTTTCGGATCGCATCATTTTCTGTCGCTCCTGAATGCAGTTCATAATTAGCATATTTCCCGAAACTATCCACATATGTACTCTTAAACGCATAAAGAGCCCCATAACCAAGATTCGGCACAAGCATGATCAGAATGACAGTAACGACATAAAACACCGACCAACTAAAATTTTCCCGATATCGGCACATAATGAACTCCTTAGATCCATCCATGCCTCTGCTTTTCTAGCCTGATGTTTCATACCCTTTGGTGACCGGACTTGGGCTTGATCTCCAGGTCAAAACGATCTCCAGCAGCACCCTGTGGCGTGCCCGCTCAGCAGCACTTGTATCTCTCAAGCTAAATTAGAGCCTGCATCACGCAAAAACACAATCCTGAGCTATCCCGTGTTACCTTCCCATGTTGCAGCTCTTTTTATGCTCACCTGTTTTTGCCTAAGACCTGATACAGTTATTTTGTGGCAATCAGCGAACTAACTTGTTGTCGGTGGTGAATTATCCGCTCGGCTTCGAAGGCTTTGACATCTGCCTCATCGGGGCCTCCGAATGCTCCGCCCAATAATCCTGCGAACATATTGTCCGCAGGTTCACCGGCTTTGGCCTTATATTCCTCGTGCTTGGGTTTTTCGCCGGGCCGATTGACCAACACAATCCCCACGGGCTGGCCATTTTCAAATTTCCCTTCAATTTTGTTGAACCGAGCACTTTCTTTTTCCTTTGCTATCCGCACGCCCCAGCCGTTGGCCAAGCCGTCACGCATCTCACCTTCGTATTCACCGACATACCGGTCTCCGATATAAAAGCTCGCAAGGCCATGGCCCTCAGCTTTTCCGGAAGCGCAAAGCCCTGTCCAACGAACCGCATCTGCTTCCAGTGATTTTTTGTTAAGCCAACATAAACTCTGCGGATCCTGAATCCAATCAGGGGACGCGATGTCTGTCGCTTTTTGTTGCTGAACCCAAGATCTGATCGGCGGATATGAGCTGGTTTTCTCTAGATAATGACTTTTCAGCTTCTCTCTCAATTCACTCAGAGTCCCGGCTTGAATCTCCTTCTCACCTTCAAACATGACGCTCTGAACCTCGGCATGCTTTAGATATAAAGCGCCGATATCTCTCTGAAATGCTGCGGCAGCTTCGTTTCCTGCCTTACCAACGGCATTTAAAGACTTGCCAAGTTCAGGAAGCGTCTGGTTTCCCTGGTTGACGATGCTCTGATTGCCACTGGCAATACCCAGCGCCGAGTTAATCACTGTCAGGGCGCTCAACAGCTTGATCTGCGACAATTCCTCCTCCTGGTCGCGCATGCGTTCGATATAGTCAAGTTCGTCGGCCAGCAGCTTGCGCATCCCTTGGCCGTATACACCACTGTAAGCCTTCTTAAAATGCCGCTGCGATACCTCAGCCAGGAACTTGCGTTCTTTTTCAGCATACTTTCCAATCAACGCAAGGCGGGCCTTCTCGCCCCGATCCACTTGGACCGCAGGCTGCTTGCGAGCCAACTCTTCATCATAAAGGGCCAGGTAATTGATCCATTTGTCCCGCCCGGCCTGGTAATGGTCAAGCTGGTTCAAGGCATCGACAACGATGTTCGCATAAGGATTCAAAACCGCCGCGAATGGGGAATTGGCATGATCCTGCTCTTTTTTGATGGGGTATTGCGGCATGGCCACATTCTGCAATGGTATGACCAGCAGGGTATTGGCAGGGCGCGGAAGTTCACCGCTTGTTTTCACAACCAGATCTTTATCTCCTGCTGCTGGCTGGGCCAGATAATCGACCAGGTTCATCCCTAAGCCACTTGGCAGCTTTTCTCCGTAACCGGAGAAAAATCCATTCAGCTCCTGCTGCGCCGGTTTCATGTAGAGCTCGTTCAGACTGATGGCCCCGAAGGTCGTGGGGGATGCCTGGAAGGCCGTACGGATACTGACGATCGGACTGGCCAGGTCACCAAAGGTGAGAGGAACATTAAACATCAGCTTCTGGATTGGATAACGATAGGCAAACAGGTCAACTTCGACCAGCGAGGGGGGATAGTCATTCAAGGCGCTGGCAATCAGATGACCGTTGACCGCGACGATTTCCTGTGGTGCCAGGACCACACTCCCCTCAGGAAGTTTCGCAGCAAGGATCCGGTAAAACTCCAGCGCGAGATACTCCGTTTTGTTGATCGCCTCCCTGACGTAGGGAGCCACTTCGGTCACGGAATATGTTCCGGACGTTTCCCCCGGGAATCCAACCACCCGCCCTCCATAAGCCCCCGCGAAAATATTAAAGGCATTGTCAGCCACCAACGCCGGATAGTGGATGATGACCGGGATGGCCTCAGGAAAAGATGGCTCTGGTTGAGAGTAAACAATTTCGGTTTTCTGAAGGCTGCTACTGTAATTGGTACCCTTGTTGGTGGTTGCACAGCCAGTCATAATTATCAATGTCGTCAGAGAATAAATGAACTGGACCATGGTGACCCTATAATTTATCCATCTTTTGTTTTTGATCATAGTCGCCTCCGCGTTTGGGATGTTAATATGAACCTATCTAGCGCAACAGCCCCCCCTCCCCCGCGAACTCCTCTTTCTAAGGGGCTCTTCGTCATCATCAAAATGCGGGACAGTGTTTCCGGTTCGTATATTTGGTAAAATATCTTCAATCACTGAAGGACCGTATGGTGTCACATTGATTGATCTTGCGGCGGCAGCTCTTTCTAACTCTGCCAGTTTGGCTTCTGCTTCACGACGTGCAGCTTCAAGTTCAGCTTCAAGTTTCGCCGCCTGCGCTGCAGCGATTTCCCGCGAAGCCTGATCTGCATACTGATTCACCTTACGCAGCGACTCCGTGGTGGCATCGGTGGATTTGGATTCTGCCGCATCAGCGCTGGAACGGTAACGTTTTCTCGCTGCGTTCATCTCATCAAGCAGGTCACTTGACTCAGCGTTCGATCCCCTTTTACCGAAAAGGACCGTATTGCCGTCAGCTCCAAACTCGATTTCAGCCATTTCAGCATCAATATCACCCAGGTCTGGATCAAAATTATCGGTCTGATCACTACCTTGGGGCTTGTCATCGAAATCGACAAATTCCGTACCGACACCATCACCAGGTTGTCGAAACTGACTTTGAACATCTTCTTGCTCGCAAGCTAAATCACGAAACTCGGAGTTATTGGGGCACTTGTTCTTTAGCTTGTCTGGTCCCTCCTGCCCATCCGACTCTTCTGCCGCAAATGGATCGCCGCTTGAACCGGAAAGTTGATCCTGCGGTCTTTGCCCCTGTTCATTGGCCTCTCGTTCACCTTGATCGTGCTGGGGCTGAGCAGAGGCATAGCAATGTTTGACATTACTTTCTGCCAGTTGCGCCAATTTGTGACCAATGGCATTCACTTGAGGTCGGACCTCTTCCCAGGTTGCAGACGACCCCCGATTACGACTTTCCATACGCAACCACTCTGCGTAATGGTTCGTTTGTTGAAACTCATTTATTAACGATCTCCAGTCACGATCGTAGCTTTCACAGTCTTGATCAGTAGTTAAAGAGGGAATACGTCCATTAAACTGACGGCGGATTGAACTGATATAGTCGGCAACAGCGGTAGAGGATGTCTCTGCTGTTTGTTCCGTCCGGTCGGGTTGACCGCCACCTTTCTTGCTGCCATGTGCTAGAAAGAAAAGTCTTCGGCACTCATCACGAGCTTTTGCGCCATAGGAAACAGCTTCACTAAAAGCTGCGAGGATTATCTGTCGTTCTTCTGCATATTTGGTATATTGACCCCTCTCATCCAGATTGCGTCTATATTTATCCCATTCCCCTTGTAGCTCATCACAATGTTCAAGATTTTGTGGCGTTCTGCCATATTCCGGTTTGTGTGTGAAAATATAATTATTCATATCCTGAACCCGCTTATTTTTATCCTCCTCTTGATAAAGCGTTTCAGTCACCTGTTTTGCGCGTTTCCCTGCATAATCAAACTCATCTTCTTTCGCGGCTTTCCATTGGTAGATGATGGTACGGGCCCTACGGCCGTTTTCGTACAAAGAGGACGCGCGCGTGGCTGCACTTTCTACGAAATTTACCCACTGATGGTAATTATCGAAAGTTATAGTCCCCAGCCCCTGACTTTCGAGTTCACTCTGAACCTGGGCGATGATGGCTGTGGCCGTTGGTTCAACTGCAGCGATGCTTAAAGTTGGAATGAGTGAGAGGAGGGACAGCAGTACCACTGCCATAAGGAATAACTTTCTGAGCCACCTAAACACCTTCTGCTTTTGGCAGGAGCTCAGTGGCAAGGCTACCCTTTCGGGGAATCTAGCTCGGGCGGTTTGCGCCATTCCGTTGCCGATCTCGACCTTCAATGTTCTCGCTTCAGTTTCCAATCCAAAGTCGACAACTCCTGCAAAGAGTAAGTTCATGCGTTTCATAGCGGCCCTCTTTTCCTTTAGCCTTTAGCTAGTTTTCGTCCGGAAACGGCCCTTTTCCGCAATCTCTGCGTCAATCTGCGGATGTGATTGTGCGGCGTAAAAGACTACGCCTCCGCTCACATCCTTGATTTCCTTGACCTTGCGAAAAATTGCTCGTTTCCAGATCGAAAACTTCAGTCGTGCCATCCGGAGTTTCCGGATGGACACTAGCTATATTAATTTATTACTGATCTATATCGTCATTGATCTCGTTCCTCATTTGAATCAAATCCAAGGACCATTTTTTATAGCTTGGCAGGCTGAGACTTCCGAGTTGATCTATTCTCCTCAGATTTAATGCAATTCATCTTTTTTGCGAGCACTGCCGAAGTTTTAGATTTTCGATCTTTTTTGCAACTTAATCCTGATAAACTGTTGTCTAGTTTTGTCGCTGACTCAAGTATGACTGGTTTTGTTATAATTATGACCAGAGCTATTCTTTTGGCAACGCCCAAACGGTGACAATTCGGTGACATTTTTGTGATACGCATCTGATCAAAGGTGAGGAGTTTTCATGGACACCCCCCAAAAGATTCATTTTGGCCCGTTCCGGTTTGATCCAATAAGCGGAGAACTGTCGAGCAAGGACCGATGTCACACCCTTTATCCCAAGGACAGTTTGGTGCTGGCATGTCTTTTGTCTAAGGCTGGCGAACTGGTTACCAAGCAGGAGTTGATGGCTGCGGTCTGGGAGGGAGTCGTTGTCACTGAAGGAGTCATCAAGGCCTCAATCAAGCGGCTACGCAGGGCCCTTAACGACGACAGCCAGAATTCGCTCTACATCTCCACAGCCCACCGCCGCGGTTATCGGTTTACAGGTCGCATTGATCCACCTTTTCCAGGCAGTCATCTCGCCCCTGACAAGTCACAACCTCGCTCCATCGTCGGTCGCGGCAGGGAGAGCGAACTCCTGTGGACGGCTTTCCGGCAGGCTGCTGCGGGTAGGGCTCAACTGGTGTTTGTGTCCGGGGAACCCGGCATCGGTAAGAGCGCTCTGGTGGAACAGTTTGCCGGAGCAGTGCAGGAAGAAGCCAAGGCCCTGTTTGTGCGGGGCTGTTGTAGTGACACTCAGGGACCCGGCGAAGCCTACGGCCCGCTGTTTGAAATCATGGAGGGCCTGGCGAGACAAATCGGCTATGCCAGACTCGGAGAACTGATGCATCAATATGCACCCATGTGGCTGCTGCAACTGCCCTGGCTGCTGCAACCGGGGGACCGGGAGCTGCTTGTGGGGCAGCTTCTGGGGACCACCGGCGACCGCATGTTGCGTGAATTGAGCATGCTCTTCGAGGTCCTGAGTCGCGACCAGGTGCTGGTGATGATCCTGGAGGATTTGCACTGGAGCGATGAAGCAACCCTGGACAGTCTGGAGGTCTTCGCCCGGCGTTCCAAGGAATTTCACCTGCTGATTCTGGCCACTTACCGCCCTAATGAGACGGACAATCAGCGGCTCCAAAAACTCTGTCTGAGACTGAGCTTGATGGATCACTGCAGTGAGATCACCCTGCCGCTTCTCACGGCATCCGAGATTGACCAATATCTAGATCTAGGTTTCCCCGGCAGGATACGTCCCGACGATCTGGCCGGTTGGTTTATGCGCTATACCGAAGGCAATCCACTGTTCCTTACAGCTCTGGTCTCCCATGCTCTGGAGCGGAACTGGCTAAGCGTTAATCAAGAAACAATTCTATGGCAGGAACCGGTTGCAGACGATATTTCCTGGAGCGTCCCGAATACCTTAAGAGAAGTTATTGCAGAACGTTTTGAGCGTTTGCCTGAAAGAGCACAACACTACCTTGAATTGGCCAGCATCGTGGGGATGAATTTCCCCACCCGGGTTTTGTGTGTGGACCCGGCCCTGGAAGAAGTTGAATTAGACGAATTGTTCCAGCACCTGACACGCAGTTGCGGATTTATCAGCTCAAAAGGTCTGGTCAACTGGCCGGATTTCCGGCAGAGCCCGCACTACGCATTTGTTCACGCCTGGTATCGACAGGTTATCTACGACCGGATTCCTCTTCTGCGGAAACAACAGCTTCACCACCGCATCGGTCTGCATCTGGAAACCCTTTTTGGCGAGTTTATTCACCGAATTGCGCCGACCTTGGCTTTGCATTTCGAACTTGGAAGGGGGCTTGATAAAGCGATTACCTATCGGCGAATAGCTGGTGAAATTGCTTTGCAGCGACACGCCTATCAGGAGGTTGAAGCGCACATTAACCGCGGCCTGACTCTTCTCGGTTCGCTGGCCGATCAGCGGCAGCGTCATCAGCATGAACTAGCATTGCGGGTGGTGCTCGGCTCCTCGCTGTTAGCGACACGAGGTTACAACGCCCCGCAAGTCAGGGAGACCTTCACCCGAGCTCTAGTGCTAAGCGGCGAGATTCCTGGCTCAGCCAGTTTGCTCACCGTCTACAACGGACTCTGGATCTATTACCTGGTTCGAACGGAATTTGCAGCCGCTGCGGAAATAATTGACAGGTTTGTTAGTGCGGCGGAGCAGGCGGATTCGCGGGAAGACCTTGCCTATGCAAACTTCATGGATTGTTTGACATGCTTTTATCAAGGACAGTTCGAGGCTTCGCAAAGGGCTGCAGAACAATGCCTGGCGATCTGTGAGCCCGCTGGACTTGAAACCCAAATGCGCCAGTACGGCTTTGAACCCCGATCAGCTTCCCTGGCACACGGGGGCCTAGCTAAATGGTGTTTGGGGTTTCCCGAACAAGGGTCGCGGGATGTACACGAGGCGCTGAATCTTTCCGATCGGAGCTCGTCACCTTTAGCCCAGGCAACCGTTCTGGTCTGTGCCATCTGGCTGAATATCCTGCGCCATGACGTTAATCAGGCAATGACCGATACTGATCGATTGATCGGCTTGAACTGCCGCCACGGACTCGGCTATTTTGAGTTCCATGGGAGAGTATTCAAAGGCTACTTGCTCGCTGTCAGGGGCGAATCACAAGCGGGCCTTGAACAGCTCGAAATACAGATGAAACAGTTTGAATCATCCGGGGCGCAGCTATTGCGGACGCTGTTTTCTTCCTTACTGATCGATGCGTACCGCGCAGCGGGTAATTTAGGAAAAGCTCAGATGCTGCTGAATGCAGGTTTGCAGGAAAATCCAAAGGACCTTGGGCAATGGTCGGAGGCTGAGTTTCTGCGAATCGAAGGGGATCTGTTGTGTAATGCAGTTGCTCCAGATTACGCAGTTACACAACTCGTCGAAAAGGCGGAAAACTGCTACCAACAAGCGCTCGCAGTTGCGCGTCAGCAGCGAGCAAGATCATTCGAGTTACGGGCTGCGCTGGGACTGAGCGAATTGTGGGTCCAGCAGAATAAGCTGTCTGAGGCGCGTCAATTGCTGACTGAAGTTTATAGTTCTTTTTCCGAGGGATTTGAAACGGGAGACTTGGTGCGTGCCAGGGACCTATTAGAAGGTCTAGTCGCGCTGTAGCCAGGGATAATTCGTCAAAATCAAATGCCAGACCAGCTCGTCGTCTGCGTCCATCTGGGCGAGTTGCCAAACGGTCTCTATGCCGCGCCATTTCAGGCTCTCTGTGAGTTTTCGGCCTACGCCCCAGATCTCATTGACCGGGGTGATCTCCATCAAGCGCTTTTGCCACTTATGATCTCTTAGGTCCCCCGGGCAAAATCACCTTGCTTATTTGAGCAACCCTGTTCCTGACAACTCGTCTTGTTTTATAGTTGAGGAAATACACGTCTCATTGTGGAGGTCAAGCTCCATGGTCAACATATATAATTCGGCTGCGGACAGCTTCCGCTCCTTTCTGTTCAGACTGGTCAAGGTGGAACAGGAAGAGATCAGGCCGCTGTTGTGGTCTTTCAGCTACTTTTTTGTCCTGCTTTGTTCGTACTACATCGTGCGGCCGTTACGGGATGAAATGGGAATCTCCGGGGGTGTCGAACATCTGCAGTGGCTCTTCACCGGAACCTTCCTGACCATGCTTGCAGCGGTTCCTCTGTTCGGCTGGATATCTTCTCGCTTTCCGCGTCAAAAATTTCTCCCCCTGGTTTATCTCTTCTTCATTGTCAACCTGCTGATATTTTATCTGCTGTTCCATTCCGGGCTGACCCATGCCTGGGTGGCCCGGGCCTTTTTTATCTGGACCAGTGTATTCAACCTGTTCATCGTATCGGTTTTCTGGAGTTTCATGACCGATCTGTTCACTGATATTCAGGCCAAGCGCTTGTTCGGCTTTGTTGCCGCCGGCGGTACTGCCGGAGCCCTTGCAGGTCCTGCTATCACCGCCTCTCTGGCCGTCCCTCTTGGTGCAAAAAACCTGCTTCTGATTTCTGTAGCAGGCTTGTTTTGGGCGATTCTCTGTATTTATCAATTGAGTGCCTGGAGTGACAAGAAACCAGTTCCTTCGACAATACCAGAGAGCCCTGACCGAAAATCAATTTGTGAAAAAAATGCAGCTCTGGGTGGAGGGGCTCTGGACGGACTGCGAATGATTATGACGTCGCCCTACCTGCTTGGTATCTGTCTACTGATCCTGCTCTACACGACCCTTTCCACTTTTCTCTACTTTCAACAGGCTGAGATCATTCGTGACAGCTTCAGTGGCTCCGATCAGCGAACCAGGGTTTTTGCTGCCATGGATCTGGCGACCAACGCTCTAGCCATCATTCTTCAACTGTTTTTCACTGGCCGAGTCGTCATGCTGTTCGGATTAGGCTGGGGACTGGCACTGATCCCTCTACTCCTGAGTCTGGGCTTTCTCTCACTGGCATTTTTACCCACTCTTGGAGTGCTTGTCTGCGTTCAGGTTGCGCGGCGGGCAGGAAACTATGCTTTAATGAAACCATCACGGGAAATGCTCTTTGTTGTCCTTGACAAACAGCAAAAATACAAAGCGAAGAATATCATTGACACCGTGATTTACCGCTGCGGCGATGTTGTCAGTGCCTGGGCCTATGCCGGCCTGCAGGCACTCGGACTGGGGCTCTCTGCAATTGCCCTGTTCGCCGTTCCACTCTGTGGAGGGTGGGCATGGGTCAGCTACCAACTCGGCAAACAACAGGAATCTCGGGCCGCAGAAAAGGAGATTACAGAATGAAATCAAATGAACTCTGGTTATCCAGGCGGCGATTTATCTCGACCGTCAGCGTTGCCATAACATCCTTACACCTCACTCCCTGGCAGCTTAGAGCGGCCGAGCCAGCCATGTTGCGTAAGACCATTCCAGGAACTGCGGAAAGTTTGCCGGTGATTGGCCTGGGCAGTTCGCGTACCTTTGACGTCGGCGCCGACGCCCCGGTCATTGCAGATTTTGTGGCATTGATACAGGATTTCTTTGCCCGGGGTGGCGAGCTTATCGATTCATCCCCGATGTACGGTTCTGCCGAACAGATCATCGGTTTGTTGTTGAACAAGGCCGACGTGCGAGACCGCTTGTTCGCCGCGACCAAGGTCTGGACCGATGGAGAACAGGCCGGAATCCAGCAAATGGAGAGGTCAGCACAAAAATGGGGCATTGATCATTTTGATCTGATGCAAATCCATAATCTGCGCGATTGGCAAACCCATTTAAAAACCCTCAAAACCTGGAAAGCCGAAGGAAAAATTCGCTATCTGGGGATCACCACCTCACATGGGCACAACCATCGTGAGCTGGAAACCATCCTGCGCCAGGAACCTTTTGATTTTGTCCAGCTCAGTTACAATATCGAGGATCGATCTGTCGAGAATCGATTGCTGCCGCTGGCAGCCGATCGCGGCATCGCGGTATTGGTGAATCGCCCCTACCAGCGAGGTTCGCTATTCCGCGCAGTCAAAGGAAAAACTCTGCCCGACTGGACTGCCGAGTTTGATTGCCGTAGCTGGGGCCAGTTTTTCCTCAAATACATTGTCTCCCACCCGGCGGTGACTTGCGTCATCCCTGCAACAACCAAACGACACCACCTTCAGGATAATATGGATGCTGGTATAGGGCGTCAACCGGATGCTGCACTGCGCAAAAAGATGGAGACTTTTTTTGACGCAATAGTATAGGCAGCCTGAGCAGACAAGATCTAAACCCTTAAACCAAAAAGTGGGAACTGTTCCTCACATTGACAGGAGACTTAGCCATTATGGACTTCGACCGTATCGCCATCAAGGACTTTGACTAGCTTGCCAGTAAAGGATGCTCCATATACCTGGGACTGGGACAAGCATGATTTCGTCTTGGCAGTGGTAATTTGTCAGACAGCGTCTCCTTTTTCGGAAAGACAGAAGTTGATTGCCGTTTTAAGGTCCTTCATTTGGACAGGCTTTGTTAAGACTTTGTCCATTCCTGCGTTCAGGCAAGCATCTATGTCATCGCGCCGCGCGTGAGCCGTCAGCCCGACGATGTAAATCCGGTTTCCCGCTCCGTTTTCTCTCTCGCGTATTGCTCGGGTTGCTTCGATGCCGTTTACTTCAGGCATCTGCAAATCCATGAGGATGAGATCGAATTTCCCTTTTTCCCATTTCGCAACAGCTTCCCCTCCGGATTCGGCAATTTCCACCTGCCATCCGTGCTGAGCCAGCATTATCGTAATCATCTCCCGAATCATCGGATCGTCCTCGACCAGCAGGATGCGGGTACTTTGATTTACGGACGTTTCCTCTGAAGTTTTCTCTTCTACAGGAATTTCCTTTTCTGCAAACTTCAAGGGGAGAGTGAAGGAAAAGACACTCCCCTTTCCAGGACGATTCCGGGCCGCGATCTCCCCACCCATTAATTCAACCAGACCCTTGGAGATCGCCAAGCCCAGCCCGGCCCCCCATAGATGCGGGTAAAGGAACTGTCGGCCTGGCTGAAACTCTCAAAAAGAAGGTGCACCTTCTCCTCGGGGAAGCCAATGCCGGAATCGGCGATGGAGAACTCCAGGAAATCACCGCGCGGCTGTACGCGCACGTTGATCTCTCCGGTGGGAGTGAATTTGACCGCGTTGCCGATCAGATTGATAAGCACCTGCCCGAGTCGGCCTGGGTCGCCGACAATCCTTTCCGGAATTTCCATCGCCAGCCCATATTCGAGTCGAAGGTTCTTCTCCTTCGCCAGCAGGGTGAACATGTTTACCGCGTCACGCACGCATGCGCGAAGATTGAACGCCTCCTCCTCAAGTTCGACTTTGCGCGCCTCAATCCGTGAGAAGTCGAGGATGTCGTCGATAAGGGTGCGAAGGCGCTCGGCCGACTGATTCGCCATCCCGAGAAGTTTGCGGCGTTCGGGGTGGTGATCGATCATCAGCAGATGTTCGATGGAGGACATGAAAACAGTCATCGGCGTGCGGATTTCGTGGCTCATGTTTGCCAGGAACTCGCTCTTGACGCGGCTCGCCTCCTCGGCGGCGTCCTTGGCTTCCCTGAGCTTCTCGTCGGTCTGCTTGCGCTCCGTGATATCGGTGACCGCCGTCCGGCAGACGGTACTTCCGTTCTGGTAACCAGCGGCAGCGCTCTCCAGGCGCAAATGTCGTTCTCCGGCGGACGACATGGGCAGATCGATGCTCTGGCGCTCTCGGGTCTCCAGAACGCGGCCGAGATGGAGATACAGTTCGTCGCCCCCTTCCCAGGTAAGGAATTCGGAGAAAAATCGCCCGATCAAATCGCTTCGATTCACCCCCAGAAGCGTACAGCCAGTGAGGTTCGACTCCAGGATCTCTCCGGCCCGGCTCAAGGTGAGGTAGCCGACGGGAGCGAAATCGTAAAGATCCTGGTACCGATCGCTGGCCTGCTGCAAGGCAAGGCGGGTCTCGCGCAGCTCTTCATTCTGCGCTTCGAGTTCTATCTGATAGACTTCGAACTCGTGGACAAGGGCCTTCACGTCATTGGCAGAAAACCCTTCGAGATCGGGACCGCTTCCGCCAACCGAGGCGCGTGCCATGGTACTCAAGCGCGATCGTTCCATCGGCGGTCTGTTCTCTTTCATTCTCTTTCCCCTGTGTGCGTATCGGCTGTGATGTCCTGGAATGCCAGGAGGATCGATTTTGGGTTTCCCTCATCGCCATCTCGGTCGATGCGGCGGGCATTGAGGAACAGGGAGGATATGGTAAATATGCACGCCGGCTTGTCGCTCATTGGCTTTTCCGCTAGAAAAAGACTAAAATAGTAAGCTATTAGAACTATATCAACTCTAGTGAAAAGATCAATGAGCTGCGCAGCAGGAGAATGAGGGACTTGTGTTTTAAATGGTCAGCGAACTTTTCCCTCGCAAAGAGTCACAGCAGAACCAAAGGTGAGATGAAAATACGAAACCACCGAGCTCGGAAAAGCCGGCAACGATGGCTTTTTTGTTTCTCCGAAGCAAGGTGGGTTCTTTCAAGTCCTGTCTATATGGGAATGATGCAACCAGGGGAATCACTGAACATCCATCAATTCCACCCAGAAACTGCTGCCGCCACCAGGAGTTTCCTCCACCCAGGCTCGTCCCCCATAGAGACGGGAAATCTTCTGCACCGTAGCAAGCCCCACCCCTGTTCCAGAAGTTTTTCTGCCTGCAACGCCACGATAGAAGACCTCGAAGATGCGGCTCCTCTCACTCTCTAAAATACCCGGACCATGATCTCGGACATAGAGACGCACAAGAGCTCCTGTGCGCTCTCCTCCAATTTCAATGGGGTTGCCATCGCTTCCTGCGTAACGTATGGCATTTCCAAGCAGGTTAAAAAAAATCTGGGTCAGAAGGGATTTAGGAATTCGCAGCTTGGGCATGGTCTGCCGCTCGGTGATGACTCCGGCTTGCTCTATAAGGCTCCCCATATCAGCCAGGACATCCTCCACTACTTCGTTAAGGTCAACCGGCTCGGTTGATCTCGGCAGATGTCCCACCTTTGCCAGAATCAGAAGATCTTCCATGAGCTCCAGCATTCTGTACCCTTGATTCTCGATCTCTACCAGACAGCCAAGAGACTGATTGTTCAAATGCTCCTGACAGGTCTCCTTGAGCAATTCAGCATAGCCGATGATCGGCGTCAAGTAAGTACGCAGGTCATGGGAAACGGTGTAGACGAAAGCATCCAACTCCAGATTCGCCTGGATCAACGCTTCCTTAGCCCGCTTGCGCTCGGAGATATCCCGATCGATACCACGGTAACCGAGCAAGGTGCCTCTCTCGTCGAAATAGGGAACTCCACTGGTTTCCAAAACAATCAGGTGACCGTCCTTGTGGCGGTTGGTGTTCTCCAAAGCCAGGAACGATTCTCTCATGGTCAGTATATTCTTGAACTCATTGGCCACCCGATTTTTTTCACTTTCCAACATGAAATCGAATGGTGTCTTCCCAATGACCTCCTCCGGTTCGTATCCTAATAAATTTTTTACTCTTGGACTTGCGTAAGTATAGACACCGTCCTGGTTGACTTCCCAAACCCAGTCATTGACTGTCTCGACTAAATCCTGAAAACGCCTCCGGCTCTGCTCATGATCCAGTTCAGCATTAGGCGCTATCGTCAGGTCAAGGAACGTTCCTAAGATGTGTGCGGGTTGACGTAATTCATCCTCCGAAAGAAAAACTCTCCCTCTGCCCAAAAGGTCGTGTACGGATCCATCAGGCCAGATCACCCGGAATTCCAATTGATAATCACAGTCCGGGAACGTGTTGAGTCCGGCCTGAAAATTGTTTTCGAACACCATCCGATCTTCCGGGTGAATCCGTGAGAGGACCTCTTTACTTGAGATGGGTCGATCCGCTGGAAGAGAGAAAAACGCCCCGCAACGATCATCCCATTGCACTTGATCCGTGGTGAAGTCGAAAGACCAGGCCCCTATCTGATTCAACTCAAAAGCCGAATGCATAGGATCATCTTTCTCGTGAAAAATTTTGAATTAAGTTTTACCCATGAAACAATGATAGCATTTTAATTCCACTCCGGTACTGTTGCGTCAAAAAAAATGTCATACTATTGTTTGTAGAAGCACGACCATCACTGAAATTGACAGGCAAAAATCGGGTTTTTGTTATTGTCGGTCCTCGATATCCTGCCTGCCGTCGACCAACAAAACAATCCACTGTCCGAACGTAGCATTAAATCGACGTCGGCATTTAAGCGTCTATATTGCTATAATTGACTGCCTACACTGTTCGACGACCATTTGACATCAAGCCAAATGGACCTGCCTCCTAGCAAAGGCTCTATATGCACCGTCTGCAACTCATGGAGATCGAAGACCAATCTTGGTGCCCCGCAGCCCTGCGTAACGGCGCGACTGATTT
>JBPPMB010000202.1:0-5739 GCA_051305855.1 Desulfuromonadales bacterium | reverse complement strand
GGGGGAGATTCGAACTCCCGGTGGCTTGCGCCACAACAGATTTCGAGTCTGTCACCTTCGGCCGCTCGGACACCCCTCCGTGTAGTGCTATGGGTGATGAAAAATCCGTGAGAATAAAACCGTTACGATTGGTCCATTCATCACGGCCCGTTCATCACGGTCTATTCATCACGGTCCATTCATCACGGCCCGTTCATCACGGTCCATTCATCACGGTCCATTCATCACGGTCCATTCATCACGGCCCGTTCATCAACACCGCCCCCCTTTATAATGTCTTTTGGGTTTTTTTTCCAGCTCTTAATTGCCGAAAAAAACTACTGAGCAGCTCACTGCATGCTTCACCGAGCACACCCTCGCTGACCTCGACCTTGTGATTGAAGCGCTCGTCCCGAGCCAAGTCGTAGATCGAACCGGCCGCACCGGCACGCGGATCACGACAGGCGTAAACCAGGTGCGGAATGCGCGCCAGGATAATCGCGCCCATGCACATCACGCAGGGTTCCAATGTCACATAGAGGGTCGTCTCCAGAAGACGCCAGTGGCCGATATGCCGGGCTGCCTGGCGGATCGCCACCATCTCGGCGTGGCTGGTCGGATCATTGCTGGTCTCACGCAGGTTATGACCGCGAGCGACGATTTCACCATCGAGCACGATCACCGCGCCGATCGGCACTTCACCCAAGGATTTGGCAAGTTCGGCCTGCTCAAGGGCGACCTGCATGAATGTCTGGTCCATATCCAGTTTATCCTTCGCATCCACCTAATTCAACAATTCAACTAAATCTGCGTTTCCACCCGGAACCGTTCGGCCATACGATCCTTGATCCGGGCGAAGACCGCATACAGGACCGGGACCACGACCAGGGTCAACAGGGTGGCAATCGCCAGGCCGAAGATCACGGCAATAGCCATCGGCCCCCACCACTGGGCCGATTCACCACCGATCAGCAGAGACAGGCTACGAAAATCGAAACTGACGCCAACCGCCATCGGCAGGAGGCCGAGAATCGTTGTGATTGCAGTAAGCATGACCGGCCGGAAACGAATCAAACCGGCACGGGTCAACGCATCGTAAAGTTCCAGCCCCTGCCGCCGCAATTGATTGATATAGTCTATGAGGACAATGGCGTTGTTGACCACGACCCCGGCCAGTGAAATAACGCCGATCCCGGTCATGATGATGCCGAAGTTGGTCATTGTGACAATTAACCCGAAGAAAACGCCAGAGAGTGACAGGATGACACTGGTCATGACAATAAAGGTCTGTGAAATCGAGTTGAACTGCGTGATCAGCACGAGCATGATCAGGAACAGGGCGATTATGAACGCCTTGCCAAGAAAGGCCGAAGCTTTTTGCTGTTCTTCCTGCTCACCCGAGTAATCAATGCGATATCCGGCGGGGATATCCAGCCCTGCCAGCGTTTCCTGAATTTCAGCGAGGACTTCATTGCTGTTGCGCCCGCTGGTGTTGGCGGAGATGGTCACGACCCGCTTCTGGTCGATATGGCGAATCGAACCAAACCCGGTGCCGAGTTCCAGCTTGGCGACCGTAGTCAGCGGTACCGGTGCACCAGTGTTGGTCGGAACCATCAGGCTCTCAATGTCGGAGATCGATTGGCGACGCTCCTCCGGCAAGCGCACCATGATGTCGTACTCATCCTTGCCCTGACGGTAGACACCCATCTTGCTGCCGCTGATCGCCGCTTTGACCAGCACCGAGATGTCGGCCGTGGAGAGCCCGAGCAAGGTCGCTTTCTCGCGATCAACCAGCACGCGAATCTCCGGCTTGGCCCGTGAAAAGTCATCCTTGAGATCGACCAATCCGGCAGTACCCTTGATCTTTTCACGGACTTTGGCAACCAGGTCTTCCAGAACCAGGACGCGCTCACCACTGACTTCGATGCTCACCGGCGGCCCGGTCGGTGGCCCGTTTTTTTCTTTCTCCACCTTGATTTCTGCACCGGTAAAATCGGCCAGGGCTTTACGCAACCGGTTTAGAACCAGATCGGAGGATTCGTGGCGATCCTCACTGTCCACAAACTCCAGGGAGACCTTGGCCATGTGCGACTGACCACCACTACCTGAACCGGCCTCGCCGCTCGGTGCCACGCCAACTTCAGCAATAGTGTACTTGACATCCTGCTCGGGAAAGACCACCTGCTCGACGATGCGGGCATAGCTGTCAGAAGTGTCGAGACTCGTTCCCTCGGGAGACTTGATTTCCACAAACGCCCGGTTCGGTTCAACCTCCGGAAAGAGCTCGACGCCGAGCCTGTTGGTGCTGACCATCACGCTGAACACGCCACTGATTGCCAGGAGCAAGGCCACGGCAAGACTGATCGTCGTGCCCTGGCGCTTGAGGGCCCATTGCAGTACTCGGCGATAAAAGCGAAGGACCCGGGTGCGTTCAACGTCGGGCTCTACTTCACCCGGCTTGATACGCATAAATGTGGCACAAACCGTCGGGTTGATGACCAGGGCTACGAAAAGCGACGAGGACAGGGTGATGATCAGGGTGATCGGCAGGAATTTCATGAACTCACCCATGATACCTGGCCAGAAGATCATCGGAAAAAAGGCGCACAGGGTCGTAATGGTTGAGCTGATAATCGGCCAGCCGACTTCACTGGCAGCAATCCGCGCCGCTTCGACCCGGCCTTTGCCCTCCTGCATATGGCGATAAATGTTCTCGACAATGACAATGGCGTTGTCGACCAGCATGCCGAGCGCCAGGATCAGGCTGAACAGCACCACCATGTTGAGCGTCATACCGAGCGCCTGGATGATCGTAAAGGACATGAGCATTGAAAAAGGGATCGCCAGGGCAACGAAAAACGAGTTGCGCAGACCAAGGAAGAGGAAGAGCACCGAAACCACCAGAATCAAGCCGGTGAGGATATTGTTCTCCAGCTCCTCAACCATACGGCGAATATCCTTGGACTGGTTGAGCGTCACCGAGAGTTCGACCCCTTCAGGCAGCAGCGGCTGAGCAGCCTGCAGCAGAGCAAAGACCCGGTCGGTCACCTCGATAATGTTCTCACCGGTGCGCTTTTTGACCGCCAGGGTCACACTCGGCTTGCCGCCGAGACGCGCATAACTCTTGGCGTCCTCGAAGTTGAAGTCGACTGTCGCCATATCCTTGTAGTAGATCGGCTTGCCGTCGCGCACCACCATCACCAGGTTATCTATCTGGGCAGGGTCGGTAAATTCCCCGGGAATCCGCAACAGGTACTTGCCCTTGCCGATATCGATACTGCCACCCGGTATGTTGACATTTTCGCGGGCAACCGCAGAGACGATTTCGTTGAAGGAGACCCGGTAGGCTGCCATGCGATCTGGATCGATCTCGACCTGCACCTGGTGTTCGCGACCACCGGTGAGCACGACATCGAGCACGCCGGGAACCTCCTCGAGATGCTCTTCGAGCTCCTCAGCCACCCCCTTGAGAATCGTTTCGGGAACCGCCCCGGAAACGGCAACCATCAGCACCGGGAATTCGGCCAGGTTGACCTCGAGGATCTGCGGATCGTTTTCCAGATCGTCGGGCAGGTCGCCCTTGGCCTGATCGACCTTGTCGCGCACCCACTGCAGGGCATTGTCGATATCGACATCGGGCATGAATTCGACGGTGATCATCGATGAGCCCTCGGCACTGACCGAGCGGATTTCTTCGACATTCTTGAGCCCGCGCAGCTTACGCTCGATCGGGTTGGTGATCAGCGACTCGATGTCACTCGAAGCCACTCCCTCGTAAGGAGTAATCACCAACACGTAAGGGACGGTAATATCGGGGGTCGACTCGCGCGGCAGGGCAATGTAGCTGTAAATTCCGACCACGATGATGATGAGCATCAGGGCAAAAACCGTGCTGCGTTGCCGGATGGCGACGTTGGAAATCAACATATCAGTCTGCCTCGACTTTCACAGCAGCACCGTCAGCCAGCAGTTGTTGCCCCTTGACGATCAGCCGTTCATTGAGGTTAAGGCCGACAAGGATGACAGCCTGGTCACCGATAATGCGATCGATTTCCACCGGACGCAGCATAGCCTTGCCCTGCTCTTCAACAAACACCACCTTTCGGCCTTCGAGATCAACCACAGCATAGAGAGGTATCGCAATCGCATCCTTGATTTCGCGACGCAGTGCTTCAATGCGCACAATCATGCCGGGACGCAGTTGCCGGTCGCGATTTTCGACCTCGATCTTGCCCCGATACGTTCTGGATTGCGGGTCAGCTTTATAAGCCAGGTGGATCAGTTTACCGGCGCGGCTGATTTCCTCGCCGGTATCGATCTGCGCCTGGATGACACGCACTTCTTCACCGGAATGGAAATAACGAACGTCTTTTTCCGGCACATCGATCAGCGCCTTGAGACGGTCGATCTGGACCACCACAGCCACCGGGTCTCCGACCTTGAGGTATTCGCCGCGCTCCACCAGGCGGGCATCGAGGATCCCGTCAACCGGAGCCGTAACCTTGCTCTTCTGCAGGGCGATGCGGGCAAGTTCCAGGTCCTGCCTGGACGCCTCATAGGCGGTGACGCTGTTGTCATATTCCTGGCGACTGACCAGGTTTTCGGCGACCAGGCTCGCCAGCCGCTCCATAGCTTTCTGCTTGACCTTGGCGTCGACCCGGTTCCGTTCAAGATTGGCCTCCTGGCTCACCGAATCAATCGTCAGAATCTTCTGCCCTGCCGTCAGGGACTCCCCTTCGTGCGGGCCGACCCAGTCGACCGGTCCGGCAATCTCGGCAGCCAGTGTCAGATCTTCCCAGGCTTCCAGAGAGCCCGGCAGGGTGAAGCGCTCTTCGAGATGCTGCGCCGTGACACGCTGTACCTTGACCGAAGTGGCCTTGTCAACGGTGGCCGACGGCAAGGCACTCATCGACTCGCTCGGGCTTTCAGAACCGCAGCCAGCAACCAGGGGCAAAAGGCAGAGGTTCAGCAGGATCAGTCTGCGGATTGCGCTTCTCATGGTATCGCTCCTTCATGCGGCAAAGCCGCGACAATCTTGTAACGTTCGAGGTTGGTGCCCATCGCCTGGAATAAGGCCACCTCGGCCCGGTAGTAATCGGTTTTGGCGGCAACTTCACGGGTGCGGGCTGTCACCAGATCATTTTGAAAGGTCAGGACCCGGAAGCTGTTGGACAGACCTTCCTGCAGCCGGCGATTTTCCTGGTCCAGGGTCGTCTGCGCCAGGACGGCGTAGTGATGGGCCACCTCCAGCCGTTCACGGCCCAGGCCTAGCAAGGCATGTGCCGTCCGAATTGCCGTCTCCGCAGAGACTTCGGCACGGCGCAGGCGATAAAGCGATTGTTTGTCCTGTGCCGCGGCATCAAGATACTGCGCCCTGGCAGCCCGGTTCTGCAGCGGCATTTTGAAGCGCAGCCCTGCATACCAGTTGCTGCCATCCTGATCGAGTGCCCTGTTGACAGAGTTAGACCATTCGCCTTGGTAAAGGCTGCCGCTGCCCCCGTCATCCCCAGCCAGGCCATTGACGCCGAGGCTTGCTTGCAGATCGAGTCGTGGCAAGCGCTGATTGTCGGTATAGACCAGCGCTATCCTGCGGACAGCAAGCTCCAGCCTGGCCTGTTGCAGATCAGGCCGCTGTGCAAAACCTGTCTGCAGAGCTTCGCCCAGAGCAACCGTTTGCGTGGGCCCGGCATCAGGCAGTTCAGCCTGCCAGCTTGCGGGTAATTGCGCCTCGCCCTGATCAATCAATTCCAATAACCGGTT
>JBPPMB010000199.1:0-9074 GCA_051305855.1 Desulfuromonadales bacterium | reverse complement strand
CTCGTGGGCTCGGAGATGTGTATAAGAGACTGATATATATTATGCGACGTTATATCTAATAGTGAACCAAACCCCCCTCATCTGATAAGACAAGCCCTCAACCGGCTGGCGGTTGAGGGCTTGTACAACTTGAACCGATTGACTGTAAGCATGCGGCCTGGTCGTTAAGGCGGGATAGTATGACCCCTATTCTACGGCCCCTTCCTCCATCAGCTTCGACATGCTTCGGGCAAAGGCCACCGCATCGCGGGGGCGGTCACCTTCAAGCAGCAGTGCCTGGTCGTAGAGCAGCTCGACGTATTCCTTGAGCCGCGTGCTCCTGGCGTCGGCATCGAACAGCGTCTGCATCCTGACGATCAGCGGGTGGTTGGGGTTGACCTCCAGGGCGCGCTGGCCCTTGGGGACCTCCTGGCCCATGGCGCGAAACATTTTTTCCATCTGCGGGTCGAGGTCGTGCTCACCGGTGACCAGGCAGACCGCCGAGTCCTTGAGTCGGCCCGAGACGCGCACCGCGCTGACCGCATCTTTAAGCTGTTCCTGCATCAGCGCCAACAGGTCGCCGTACTCCTTCTGCTGCTCCTCCTTCTTCTTGGTGTCGCCCAGGTCGAGGTCCCCCTTGATGGCCGACTGGAACCCCTTTTCCTGGTAGCTGCCGAGCCGGCTGATGATAAGATCATCGATGTCGTCGGTCGCCAACAGCACCTCCAGGCCTTTTTCCTTGAAGACCTCCAGGTAGGGCGACGCCTCGATAGTGGCCCGATCGGGGCCGGTCATGTAGTAGATCTCCTTCTGCTCGTCCGGCATGCGCGCCACATAGTCGGCCAAGGTGATCTTCTTGCCGGCGTCCGTCCTGGTTGTCTCGTACAGCAGCAGTTCGGCGATGGCGTCCTTGCGCTCGAAATCGTGGTGGATCCCCTCTTTGAGGATGCGGCCGAACTGGCTGTAAAACGCATCGTAGGCGTCAAGCTCGCTCTGCTTCATATCCGTCAGGGCGTCGAGGACCTTCCTGGTGATGCTCTTCCTGATCACGCCGACGGTCCGGTTGTCCTGCAGGATCTCGCGGCTGACATTGAGCGGCAGATCGGCTGACTCGACCACGCCCTTGACGAAGCGCAGGTAGGGAGGCAGCATCGCCTCGCAGTGGTCCATGATCTGCACACGGCGCACGTAGAGGGTCGGGCCGATTTTGTAGTCCTGGTAGAAGATGTCGAAGGGTCGCTGACTGGGCAGGTAGAGCAGCGCAGAGAACTCGGTGGTCCCTTCGCCCTTGTAGTGGATTGTCTTGGCCGGACCGTTAAAATCGTGGGAGATGTGTTTGTAGAACTCCTTGTACTCCTCCTCGCTGATCTCACTCTTGTCCTTGAGCCAGATCGCCTTGCGCGAGTTGAGAGTTTCGAGCCTGGTCTCCTCGATGGACTTCTTCTTGTCGTCAGGATCGGGCTTGCTGCGGGTCGACTCCATCACCACCGGGTACGCAATGAAGTCGGAGTACTGCTTGACCACCTTGCGCAGTTCCCACTCCTGCAGGTACTGCTTGTCATCCTCCTTGAGTTGAAGGATAACGTCGGTTCCGCGGCTCTCCTTGGCGATGTCCTCCAGTGTGTAGCCGCCGTCGGCATCCGACTGCCAGCGGATCGCCTGGTCGGCCGGAGCGCCGGCTCGGCGCGAAAGCACAGTGACCTGGTCGGCGACCATGAAAGCCGAGTAGAAGCCGACACCGAACTGGCCGATCAGCTCCGGGTTGTCCTTGATCTTGTTGCTCTCGAGCAGCTGGAGGAACTCCTTGGTCCCCGAGTGGGCGATGGTCCCCAGTGACTCGGCGGCCTCGTCGCGGGTCAGGCCGATGCCGTTGTCGCGCACCGTCAGGGTTCCGGCTTTGGCGTCAGGGATCAGCTCGATCTGCCAGTCGCTCCCCTCCGGGTTGATGGCGGTGTCGGTGAGCGCCAGGTAGCGGGCCTTGTCGATGGCGTCGCTGGCGTTGGAGATCAGCTCGCGCAGGAAGATCTCCTTGTGCGAGTAGAGGGAATGGATCATCAGGTCGAGGATCTTGTTTACCTCGGCTTTGAACTTGCGCTTGCTTACGGTCATGCGTCTGATTCCTCCCGTTGGATTGGATTGTCGTATGTACGGTGGCCAACGTAAGCACCCGGCTCACGTTTGTCAAGTTCGTGCAGCATATTGCGGGTGGCTAGGAGTCTGTCGGACTTGGAATAAATCCGCTGCAAATCCGTCCGAACGGGTCATATTTCGCCGCTTTCTTGGTCAATAGAACGACTATTAACCTTCAAAATCGACAAAACCTGCCCTCGTCCAGCCGAATTTTCGCTTGGATTTCCCAAGTCCGACAGGCTCCTAGAATTGGGGTTGTCCTTTGATTTTCTGGCAACACTTTCTCTTGATTTTGCACCACCCTCCCCGCTCCAAAACTTTACCTGAACTTTACATCCTCTATAATCAATGCATAATCAGAGCTGCTATACTCTATCCAGATCAAATCACAAATTCATCAACCCTTCTCCGCATACCGGAGGTCTTATGAAATACACACGGATCCTTTTTCTGTTAACCCTCTCGCTCCTTGTTGCCATCAATGCCATGGCCGACAAAGCAATCCTGGCCGGAGGGTGCTTCTGGTGCATGGAGTCGGATTTTGAAAAACTTTCTGGCGTCACCGATGTAATCTCCGGGTTTACCGGCGGCACATTGCAAGACCCGACCTACAACGGCAACCATGAAGGTCACTACGAAGCGGTTGAAATCACCTACGACTCGAACAAGCTGAGCTACCAGCAGCTGCTCGATCATTACTGGGTGAATATCGACCCATTCGATGCTGGCGGGCAGTTCTGTGATAGAGGACACAGCTATCTGGCGGCCATTTTTGTTGCCAATGCCAGTGAAAGGAACATTGCCGAGGAATCGAAAAAAAACGTTGCCGCGATGTTCCCTGACCAGACAGTCGTCACGCCGATCCTGGATGCGTCAACCTTCTACCCGATCAAGGGGGAGGAAAGCTACCATCAGGATTACTACAAGAAAAGCGCGCTGCAATACAAATTTTATCGTTATAACTGTGGTCGCGATAAACGGCTGAAAGAGATCTGGGGCGCTAAGGCGACGCATTGAACCAGTCAGCCTGTACAGTGATGCGATTGATCACAACAAAAAAACGGAGCAGATCATCAGATCTGCTCCGTGTGAAATTTGGTCGGGCTGAGAGGATTTGAACCTCCGACCCCTTGACCCCCAGTCAAGTGCGCTACCAGACTGCGCTACAGCCCGCTTTGTTCGTTATTCGTCTGCAATTTTCAACGCTTGGTGAGCCGTCCCAAAAAGCATATCCAGGACACCTTGTGCACGTGCGCTGCACCCCGAAGGTCAGAATTATTGTTTATAACCACCTGTTTGTCAAGAACTAATGCCACGCTGTACACTAGATTGAATGTTTAAATAAAACAACCAGTTAGGCTTATTACCGTTTATTCCTTCGATCGATATTCAGATTTACTTCAGCTGTCGGAATCCTCCACGATGAAGTTGTGTTTCTTCATGAGATCGTAAATTGTCGGGCGGCTGACCCCCAGCGCCTCCGAAGCTTTGAGGACGTTGCCTTCAGCAGCACCCAGTGCTTCGGCCAGCAACTTCTTTTCAATAAGGCTGCGCGCCTCCTTGAGAGTCATACCTCTCAGATCGAAATCAGCATGTGCGGCAACAGCCTCATCGCTCGCCTGCTGTGAAGGGTCGATTGCGAAACCGAGGTCCCAGGGTTCAAGGGTCTGCGATTCGGTCATGATGACAGCCCTTTTGACCCGGTTTTCGAGTTCGCGGATATTGCCAGGCCACTCGTAAGAATTGATTTTTCTCAGGGCGGCAACGCTGAAGCATTTGACCCGCCGTTTGAATTCATGGGCGAAACGGCGCATGAACAGGTTGGCCAGCAGGGTGATATCGTCCCCCCTGTCCCTCAATGGCGGCAGTTTAGCCGTAACCACCCCGATGCGATAGTAGAGATCCTCCCTGAAGTTGCCTTTCCCGATGGCTTCATCGATGTCGATGTTGGTTGCCGCTACGATCCTGGCATCCACCTCGATGTTCTCACGGCCGCCGACCCGCTGGATGACCTTTTCCTGGAGGAAGCGCAGCAGTTTGACCTGCAGCAGCAGCGGCATGTCGCCGATCTCGTCGAGGAAGAGCGTACCGCCCTGGGCGAACTCGACCTTGCCCTGCACCCGCGCCTGGGCACCGGTGAAAGAGCCCTTCTCATGGCCGAACAGCTCGGATTCAAGCAGGTTCTCAGGTATGGCCCCACAATTAATTGGAATAAAAGGACCTTTCATCCTGAGACTGTTTTCATGGATCGCCCTGGCCACCAACTCTTTGCCGGTACCGCTTTCACCGAGGATCAGGATCGGCACGTCGATTGAGCCGACCTTGCGGATAATGGAAAAAATCTCTTCCATCTGCGGGCACTGGCCGAAGATCCCCTCCATGGAGGCCCGCTCGCTGGTTTTGCTGGCCTGCAGGCGGCGATTCTCCGCTTCGAGGTTGGCCAGGTGAATGGCACGGCTGATTATGATCTTCAGGGTGTCGAGTTCAATCGGCTTGTGACAGAAATCGTAGGCGCCAAGCCCGACCGCTGCCAGGGCGTTTGTGTGGTCTTCATTGCCGGAGACCACTACCACCTTGGTGCCCTTACCCTGGGCCAGGATCTCTTCGAGGACCCGCAACCCTTCGCTGGCGCCGTCGGCGTCGGGTGGCAGGCCGAGATCAAGGCTGACTACCTTCGGTTCGTGCTGCTTGAACAGGCTCAAGGCCTTGCGGCCATCTTCTGCCAGAAGCAACTTATAGTCCTTTTCCAGACCCCACTTGAGCTGTTTCCTAATCCCGCTGTCATCGTCTACGATAAGAATGGATTCCATTGCTATCCCCTGAACATCACATAGGACTTTAAATTGACACTGGTAAGTTACCAAACCACATAAACATTTAACGCAAATTGCAATTGTGCCATATAGAGTTTACGGATGGACATAAGCTGGCATTTGTAAATCTACGTCTTTGCTTTAATCTGCCGACGGCAGGTGGACCTTGAACGAGGTCCCCTCGCCTGCCTTGCTGGAAACTTCTATTCTGCCGCCGTGCGCTTCGATAATCTGCCTGCACTGGTACAAACCGATACCGAAACCCTTCTTTTTGGTGGTCTGGAAGGGCTGGAACAAACGGTTGCGGATAAAATCCTCTGACATGCCACATCCCCGATCGGCAACCTCGAAGAACGCCGAGTCACCCATGCCGACGCTGATCGTCACGGAACCCTTTGCTGAGCCGGCCTCACAGGCGTTCAGCACCAGATTGTGCACGACCTTTTCGATCTCGGCGGCATCGATGTAGACGCGGATGGCGTCACTCTGGACAATCTCGGGCTGATTACCGGAGGCTTTGGCTCCCCTGTGCACGACTTCGGTAAGGTTACATGGCGCGAGATTCAGCTCTTTCTTCTCCTTGATGTTCTTGAGTCTTGAAATCAGGGTGTTGATCTTGCCGATGGTCTCATCCAGAGTCTCGATCATGTCACGCTGAAATTCAGGGTTGGCCATATGGTCCCGGGCGTTGTCCACCATCAGCGTGAGGTTGGAGACGTGGTTCTTGAGATCATGGATAACGAAGGTCGACACCTTGCCGATGGCGGCCATCTCCTGGGCCGTGGAGAGCTGTGCGGAGAGTTTCAGGCTGAGCAGTACCGAAGTCGCCTGCCTGGCCAGCACCTTCATCAGGTCGTAATCTTCGAAGATAAGCTTCTCGCCGGGATTGATTGCCTCGCCAAGCAGGATGAAACCTTCGAGATTTCCCTCGTATTGCAGGGGAATGCAGAGTTGCACCTTGAAGGGCTCGAACTGGCGCTTGATGCTGTCAAGTTGATCAGGGTGCGTATCGTCAGCATTGAAGACCCAGTTAGTTTCGTTGAAATAAACGACCAGCGGGTGATTGCTCAAGAAGCTGGACTGGTGAAACTCGAGATTGCAACTGGCCTTCTGCTGATAGGTCCCGGTCGCGAGATCACGCAGATAGAGGGCCGCCCCTTTGCGGCCGAAGGTCTCACAGTAAAACTCCAGGATGGCATTCTGCAGCTTGCCCATATTGTCTGCGGAAGAGAGTTGCGCCGTGAACATCAGCCACTCGTTGCGATAGTCATATTTGTGCCGGTAGAAATGCTTGTATAGAAACACCATGAGCTTGCGGCGATTCTTTTCAGAAAGCAGCATCAAAGCGAGAAGCAAGCCGCTGAGCACGGCAAAGCCGATATAAAACAGGCGCTGGTTCTCTACACCCACATAGCGCAAGCCCTCCCCTGCTCCGCCGAGCAGCAACAGGTAGCAGCCGACGGCCAACACGATCAAGGAACGCGACACAACATCGCGTGAGATAGCGAGGCCCTGGGTTGCACCGCGTCGGAGGCGGGAATAGCCGCATAAGCCGCTTCCGGCCAGCAATGCCAGCGAACGGATCGGCACAAGGTTCATGTCAATCGTGCGATGCAGCAATGCGTGGCTGTAATAGACCAGCATGGCGACCAGGATAATGCCAATACCAATGATTTCGTGCAGCACCGGGAAACGTTCCATGGCAGAGAATGCCAGCAAGGTCCGCTCGAGGTGATAGAGCGCCGCCACCGTGAAGAACATGAGACCGAGGTAGAACCAGTAGGCGCTGCGGTCCAGGAACAGGATCTGCTCGACGTCGAAGTCCGGGGAGAAAAAAAAGCTGGTGATCGTACTCGTCAAGGTGACCACGGGTAAAGCAACAGTGCCGGCCAGCAACACCATCGAGACTGGGGACAGGTTGCGCAGGGGGGCCTTGCGGGCAAAAGTCAGAGCGTACAGCAGCCATGTCGCACCGAGCAGAGACTCAAGCACCAGGGTGAAAGTCTTGGCAGAGACCCAGATGTCGGGATTATCCAGGGCGACGCGATCAGCGCCCTCGATCCCGGCCATCAGGAACAATCCGATGGCCAGAAAGACGCTGGCCAGAGATCGCTGCTGCTTCTGGCACAACGCCCAGATGCCAAGGCTGAGAGCGGCGATGATTGCGAGTATGGATAGGAGGGTTGCCGGCATATCTGATGATCTGGCCTCAAAATTTCATTGTAAACCAAGACCTTAAATGGTCTTATGTGTCTCTTGACTTGAGCTTATAAGGGCAAAGCCGCGGCAATGTGTGGATATATCTCGGCGAGAAAATCCTCTCCGCTAACTGCGGCGGCATCCTGGTCATCCAGGTAGCGTACGGAGATGCGAATAAATGCTGAATCCCTGCGGTTATGAAAGATGGAGTTGGTGATCTCAGCGAGTTTCAGTGAGTATTCACTGACAAGGACCCGCCCCTTGACCTGGAAAAAATAAATGAACAGCTCTTTTTGCTCATTATACTGGTAGGCCGCCTGGACGACCTGCAGATCCCGGCCGGCGACAGGGAGGGTACGCTTTACTTCCGAGAGTTCGAACCAGCCGCCGCCCGGCAGGCAGTTCTTTGGCGAATGGATCGGGCCGCTGTCCGGGCCGCCATCGTGGTAGCCTATATAAATCGTTGCCTGGTTGCCTTGTGCGTCCCGGTACACCCGGTAGAGATAGTCGGTCGGCTTAAGGTTAGCGAGTATCTGGGGGTCGAAGCGTGACTGCCCGACCATGGTCCATGCGCCGAAGCTGGCGGGGATGTCCGTCAGGGGTTCATTCACTGGCACAGCATTGTTTTCATGGGTAAGGATGAACAGGGCAGTCAATCCGAGCAGCAGGTAGACGATGAGATATCGGGATTGGCTTTTCATCGGCCGACCTTCCTGAGAATGGCGCTCTCGGTGAACAGGATGACCATGGCCAGAATAAAAACCGCCATGCCGGCAAATTCGTGAAAGAAACCTTCGGCAGCCGCCGCTCCGTAATAACTGGCCAAATACCCGGTGACAATCACTCGGAACATATTGGTCAAAATGGCAACAGGCACGGCCGAGAGGATAAGGATAGTGCGATTAACCGCCGACTTCTGGGTCAGGAAGGCCATTGCCACCGCCAGGGTGACCAGCGACATCAGAGAGCGCAAACCGCTGCAGGCATCGGCAACCTCGAGGACGGTTTGCGGAAACATAATGATATTGCCCTCGCTCACCACGGTGACACTGAGCATCTTCAAAACGGCAACGGAGGCGTGAGTGACCAGCAGCTTGAGGGGAAAGGCAATGGCGTCGTAGACGATGTAGGGAATCGGTACCATGAAGATCAGGAAGGCGATCGGCAAAGCCGCCAGGCGCAGCACACCCCAGCCGAACCAGTACAGGACGATCCCTGCCACCAGGAATACCAGCGAGGAACGCATGGTGAAATACTCGGTGCCAATAAAGCCGAGCAGCAGCAGCAGCAGGCTGCCGATGATCACCAACAGCCCGGTGTTGCTGGGGCGCAGGGGGGTTGATTTCAACTCAGCCCAGTTCTGGTACAGGAAGTAAGCGGAGATCAGCGGCACCAGAAAACCGTGCGAGTAGTTCTCGTCGTTGTACCAGTCGCTGACCATGCCGGGGACGATGGTCGCGTAGGCCGCGCCGAGAGCAACCAGCAGGAAGAGCAGGTTGATTTTGGGAAAGTCTTTCAGAGATGCGATGTGAGAGCCCAATGTGTATCCCTTCCTGTTTCGAAAAAAACATCCGGCGCAACGATATGGTTATACAGAACTGGCAGCAGCACGATCCTGCCCTGCTCTTTCCTGACGTTGAAATAATCGACATTGGAAAAATGTTCGACGATCTTCTTCGGTAAAAGCATCTGGATTTTGCTGGATTTTTTAAGTATCGCAACACTTTCAGGAGATACTATATCAAGGAAGTATGAAAATACGACACCCTTGTTTTTTTGACAGCATATTGGTAGATAAAATCTGAATGTTAATCTCAAGCTTTTCCAATGTTTTAACCTGATTCGAAGTCATCAGGTTTTCATTGCATCTCATTAAACAGGGAAAAATCAGTTCTTAAATGGTCGGTACAATGGGTCGCCGATCAGGATCATTTGCCACGAAAGGTAGGGCAA
>JBPPMB010000201.1:0-6818 GCA_051305855.1 Desulfuromonadales bacterium | reverse complement strand
GGTTTTATTCTCACGGATTTTTCATCACCCATAGCACTACACGGAGGGGTGTCCGAGCGGCCGAAGGTGACAGACTCGAAATCTGTTGTGGCGCAAGCCACCGGGAGTTCGAATCTCCCCCCCTCCGCCATAACAAAAACAAGGGCTTAGCCGATTTCGGCCAGGCCCTTTGTTTTACGCGCTTTCCACCCACCCAGACCCGCAATATCATCGGCCGGGTCAAACATTACCTCAAAGCACCCGTCAGCGCAAAACAGGTGCAGCGGATTCGCGCCATGGCCTACGAGATCCGCCGGGGCCGACGTCTTGACCCGCAGGAGGACTAGTTTGTCTGGAAAACCGACGCGGCGTTTCTGGAGATCGCTGCATGGGGTTTCTGGAAAACCGGCAACTAATAAAGGTGGTTATTGCCTTTGGGAAAACTGACCAGTGGTTCCGGCAACGTGTTCTAAGCTCTCATCACGGAGGAATACGATAATTTCAGAAAGCTCATCGTACACGCGATACCTAAGGCATCGACGACTCAGTGCCAAATCAGTTTTTTCAAACCTTCAACATGTTTTACGCGTTGACAGAGGTCGACAGAATTCACCTTTTTACATTGCATAACAAATGTCATATAGTTGGGACGTTTTCAAGTATCTTCGAGGCTGGGATTATCGATATTCACTGGCTCGGAAGTGTAGGTTGAACGATGAACAGACAACGCGCCCTAGAACTGCTGACCCGCAGCAAGCCGGAGTTGCAGGCCCGTTTCGGCGTGACCCGGCTGGCTTTGTTCGGTTCCACCGCCCGCAATACGGCGACGAGCGGTAGCGATATCGATGTGCTGGTCGCCTTCGACGGCCCGGCGACTTCCAAGCGTTATTTCGGCGTGCAGTTCTACCTGGAGGACCTGCTCGGCTGCCCGGTCGATCTGGTCACCGAAAAAGCCCTGCGGCCGGAGCTGCGCCCCTATATTGAACAGGAGCGGGTCAATGTCTGATGCCAGCCAGCGCGAATGGTGCTTCTACCTTGATGACATGATCAAATTCAAGTTTTTGAGAGTGGACGCACGGCCGCCGAAACGGCCGAGAGAAGGCGACAGAAAGAGGAGTACATGACCATCTTCATCGGCGGGAAACAGGAAAGCGTCAAGCGACCGTCCACCGTCGAGGGGATGGATGCCGATGAGTTCATCCGCAGGAATGCCGACCCAGTCTGGTTGCATCAACATGAGATGTGGGTGGTGCTCTGTGAGCGCGAAATGGCCGAAGGGATCGAAGCGCCCGAAGCACCCGATGAGACGAAGCCGGATGAAATCCCGTTTTGAGAAAGAAGGAGGAAGCCATGAGCCCCGACCTCTCCCGAGTTGCCATATTGAGCATCGAAAAAGGTGAAGAGATTTTCGGCGGATGGGCCACTGCGACCATCCCGCAGGTGGGGATATACAAGCTGCTGGCAAAGAAGAAGGCTGACGGCACGATTGAGTGGGCGCACTTTGTCCAGCGCGACAGCGGGGAGAAAGCAAGTGTAATGCGCGGCGCCGTGAAGACCCTCGAAGAATTCACGATTGTGAAAGATGCCATCAACGGCAATCTGCGCCGGATCTACGGCGTCACCCTGCAGGCTGCCGAGTACGATATCAGTACACTGGCTGGCAAGAAAACAGCCGGCCCTATGCACTGAATTTGTTATGACCTGACAGGGCCCAGCTGAACAGCCGACTGCAGGCAGCCAGGGTGCGATTGGCCTGGACGATCTTGCCGCGTTTGACGATTTTGACGATGATCTCGGCGATATCCTCACGCTCGATGCTTTTGGCTTTGCGCGGCGCGGCAGGCGTTATTTCTTTCGGAACATGCCAAGCTTGCCCAGGATGAAGATTAGCAGCACCGCGCCAGCGATCGCCACCACGAAGCGCAGGATGCCGCCAGTGGCCGCAATGCCCAGAAGTCCGGCAATCCAGAAGCCCAACAGCGAGCCCAGCACTCCTACCAGCACGTTGGCGATCCAGCCCATCTGAGCGTTGGTTTTCATGACGATGCTCGCCAGCCAGCCAACGATTCCGCCAATAATCAAAGAGACGATCCAACTCATATTTATACTCCCTGGGTGATCAGAACTTCCCGCCTGGGCGAGCTGTGATCTGCATGTACCTGCTTCTTTGGTTGGGTGGTTGCGCCGCCGACTCAGCCCAGGAGGTCCTGGGGCACATTGCCGCCGTTGGCGGCGATACGCGCGAGCACGGTTTTGTGCAGCCAAATGTTCATTTTTGCCGAATCCCCCATCAAATCGGCCGGGCAGTCCAACTCTTTGGCCAGTTCCTTACGCGCCGCGTAGCTGCTGTCGATATCGAGTAGCTTCAGCAAGTCGACAATGGAGGTCCGCCAGTTCAGTTTCTGCGGGTTCGCTGCCGCGCGCTGCTCCAGTTGCGCGACGACATCAACGAGCGCGACCGGCCTGGGTGGCGGCGGCGCAACCGGAACCGTGCCTGCGGGTGCGTCGGTGGAGGCCGGTGCGGCAGCGGCTCTTTCGTTACCGATGCCGAGTTTCGCGAGGATCTTGCTGAAGAATCCCATGGTTCTCTCCTTTGATGATTTGTGGGACGGCATGACCCCGCTGGATTGCAGGGATACGAAGCCTCACTCTTTCTGCTGTTCACTTCTTTGCAGGATCTTGTCGACTGGTAAATCGACATCCCTTTGTCATAAGGGTTTTTCAAGTGATCAAATATGCCAATGGCCAAGAGGTCGCTTTTCCCCTTGGAAGTCGTCAAACATAAATTTGATGGAAACCATCAAAGCTTCGGCCAAGGCATGATCGGGACTGTGCTGATACTGTTCTTTGGGCTGCCTTCGATCACCCGGTCACTGTAGGAAACGTAGACAAGTACGTTGCGCTCGCGGTCGAAAAAACGAACAACCTGAAGCTTTTTAAACAGGAAACTACGGTGTTCGTCAAAGACCTCCTCCCCGTCCTTGAGCTCGCCGACAAAGCTGATCGGCCCTGTCTGCCGGCAGGCGATACTGACATCGCTGGTGTCCTCGGCAACACCGATTGCTCCTTTGACTCCCCCGGTTTGCGCCCTGCTGACGTGACAGGCCACACCTTTGACTTGCGGATCATCGAAGCCGTCGATTACGATCTTGTCATTAGGACCGACCCAGCGAAAGCGGGTGCTCACTTCTCCGGTTGTTCCACGATCAGGGCGGCTCAGCAACCACCAACCCAAACCTGCGAACAGCAACAGGATCAAGGCGACGAACAACAGTCCGAAACGCTTCATGGTTTCTCTCCTGGCCGGGCCAGGCCGGCTTACTCCCTCAGTGTTGCCGCCTCGAAGGTATTGCACTGTTCGAGGCTGCCAGAGTTGAAGCCACGCCTGAACCACTCGACACGTTGAACTGAACTGCCATGTGTGAAGGAGTCCGGTGTCACATAGCCACGCCCCTGCTGTTGCATGCGATCATCTCCGATCGCGCTGGCAGCATTGAGGGCCTCCTCGATATCCCCATCTTCCAGGATTTGCCGGCTGCGTTGGGCATGGTTGGCCCACAAACCTGCGAAGCAATCGGCCTGGAGTTCCTGGCGCACCGAGAGCCGGTTGGCCTCGGATTGACTCACCTGGCTGCTGCGCAGCTGGACCTTTTCAGAAATGCCGAGCAGAGTCTGCACATGATGGCCGACTTCATGGGCAATGACGTAAGCCTGGGCGAAATCCCCCGGCGCATTATGACGCTCCTTCAGGTCGCGATAGAATTCCAGGTCGATATAGACCTTCTGGTCAGGCGGGCAATAAAAAGGTCCCATGGCCGCTTGTGCGAAGCCGCAAGCCGACTGCACGGCTCCGGAGAAGAGGACCAGAGTCGGTTCTACATAGGTTGCGCCCATCCGCTGAAACTGTTCGTCCCAGACGTCCTCGGTGTCGCCCAGCACAACCGATACGAAATCCGCGAGTGGATCTTGCCCGGCGGGCGGTGGCCCTGATGCCGGTACCTGGGAGGAGCTGGGCTCGAGCATCCCCTGATCGAGTATCAAACTCGGGTCAATACCAAAATACATGGCGACCAGGGCGAGAATAACAGTGCCGATCCCGCCGACCTTGGCGCCCCGGCCGATCCGCATTCCCCGCCGATCCTCGATGTTGTCGCTTCTTCGTCCACCTTTCCAGAGCATGACACAATCTCTCCACCTCTACCGACGAGTAGTCCGGTTGCCTTTCCCCGTCGCCTGCGTGTCTAAAGTGTCGGGGCTGGCTATTGAGACTCCTCTCCTGAACCCCTGACATCAGCCGGCAAGGTCATCGACCTTGGCTTCGGGTGCGTTTTTCTTCACGGATTCGATCCCGTTCTCCATGGCCTTGGTGGAGGAATAATATTCGCTGTGCCCCACTTCCTGGCTGTTGGTCGCCTTCAGGATGAAATACGGTTCGCCCTTGGTGTTGGTCTTGGTCTCAAAGGCCCCTGCCCGAGCAGCGTTCTTGCGGACCGATTCGATGCCGTTTTCCGCACTCGACTTGGTCTTGTAAAGTTCGCTGGTCAAAATCACCTGGCCGTTAGTGGCCTTCAGGTTGAACATGAATTGCCCGTCCTTGCTTTTTTTTAATTCGAATTTGCCTGCCATGGAAAACTCCTTTTCCAGAATGTTGTCCTTCGATTAGCCAGAGTCTGCAGTGAAGAAACTTATCCAATTATAGAACGGGTCGAAGCAATAGCTAGCAAGGCACTCCATAAAATCCCATTCAGACAAAAAATTGTCTTCCTCCGGGCTGCTGGGCGCACCACTTTAAGACTCATCTTAACTTTCCTGACACTCGAGAATATGGATTTCGTTGTACACCCTGGTGAAGAAGACCCGACATGTCCACCTCAAGTGATGGCATAGCTGAATTTTTCCCCCGAATCGAACAGGTCACGGATCGTTTCTGTGGTACGCTTAGACCATGTTATCAGGAAACAAGCCCCGGTTATTCCAGCCGGCGCTCCTCTGTCCGACCATAAACAGGAGGACTCAATGAAGATCACTTTCCACGGCGCGGCCGAGACAGTCACCGGCTCTCAGCACCTGATCGAGGTCAACGGCAAGAAAATCATGCTCGACTGCGGACTGTTCCAGGGCCGCCGCAAGGAATCCTTTGAACGCAACCGAAGCGAATTCTGCCAAGGCAGCGAAATCGACTACCTGGTGCTCTCGCACGCGCACATTGACCACTCCGGCCGCATCCCCTGCCTTGTCAGGAACGGCTTTGCCGGTGACATCTTCTGCACCTCGGCCACACGGGATCTGTGCGCAGTCATGCTGATGGACAGCGCTTTCATTCAGGAGAAGGATATCGAGTTCGTCAATCGCCGGCGCAACAAGAAAGGACAGAAACCGTTTGAACCGCTCTATACCAAGGCAGACGTGGCTAAAAGCATGGAACAATTTGTCAGCCTGAACTACAACCGCCGCCACACGATCTGTCCCGGTGTCACTCTCCTCCTGAAAGATGCAGGACACATGCTCGGCAGCGCCCATGTGATTCTCGATATTGAGGAACCGCCTGGCGGGCCATCACGACGCCTGGTGTTCAGTGGCGACATTGGTCGCCCTGACATTCCCATCATCCGCGACCCGGAACCGCTTGTCGACGGTGCCGACGTTCTGATCATGGAGAGCACCTACGGCAACCGCTCGCATCCCCCGTACCCCGAGTCAGAGAAAGAGCTGGAGCGGATCATCAACGAGACAGTGGCCCGGGGTGGCGCAGTTTTGGTCCCGGCCTTTGCCGTCGGTCGGACCCAGCAGCTCGTCTACACACTGCACCGTCTGCACAACACCAGGGCGATACCAGATATCCCCATCTTCGTTGACAGTCCCCTGGCCACGCGCACGACCGATATCTTCAGGCTCCATCCGGAAGTCTACGATGACGAAATCCGCGAGTTCCTGCTTAGTGACGATGACAAAAACCCGTTTGGATTCGGCCGTCTCAGGTACACGGAGACGGTGGAACAATCCAAGGCGCTGAATAATCTGAAGATGCCGGCGGTCATTTTCAGTGCCAGCGGCATGCTGCAAGGAGGGCGCATTCTGCACCATTTGCGTAACCGCATCGAAGATCCGAAGAACACCATCCTGATCACCGGCTGGCAGGCGCCCAACACTTTGGGGCGCCGCCTCGTCGAGCAGCAGGATACGGTTAAAATTTATGGCGAAGAATTTCGAAGACGGGCAAAGGTGGAGGTGCTGACCGGCTTTTCCGGTCACGCCGATCACGAAGGTTTGGTCGACTTCGTTCGGCATATGGAGAAGAAGCCCCGGCACACCTTCATCGTGCATGGCGAAGATGAATCCTCCCGGGGACTGGCCAACGCCTTACAGGCAGAGCTGGGCCTGACCAACGTCGTCATTCCGTCATCGCTGCAGTCGTTCGAGGTTTAGGATTGGGGACACTCAAGAGGGACACTCTATATTGATGTCCCCGGCTTAGGCACGCCTACTTTACGGCACAGGCTTTCACTCCTGGTTGGAACGCTGTTCGTCAACAGCGGAATTATTTCTGGGTATAGCAGCTTGCGGCGCATTAAAGTCACGCATGAAAATTCCCCAGAAGGCCACGAATAGAGCCGCGATCAACGGGCCGACTACGAACCCGTTCATGCCGAACAGCACAAAGCCGCCGAGCGTCGAGAACAACACGATATAGTCGGGTAGCTTGGTGTCGCGCCCCACGAGAATCGGGCGCAGAATATTATCAACCAGTCCGATGACACCTGCGCCAAACCCCACCAGAATCAGTCCCTGCCCCCATTCGCCGATGGCGAACAGGTAAATCGCAACCGGTACCCAGATCA
>JBPPMB010000143.1:0-26290 GCA_051305855.1 Desulfuromonadales bacterium | reverse complement strand
ACAAGGGCAAACGAATTCTTATCGAATTGTTCAGGAGCTCCGGCACTGGATTCAAAAACCTGCTCCGTATAAGAGATCACACCAACAAAAGGAATCGATTTGGATTGAGAACGACGCACTTTGACGCTCAGCGTGGAATCGTCAATTTGGTGGTAAAGGGCACGATACGTACCGTCCGGCTGCTTGGTGATTTGCATTCGAGAGCGGGAGAACCTGTGATTGCGATTCAGCTGTTGTACTTTCGTTTTGGCAAAATTTTCAAAATCAGAAAACTTGCTGGCGAGATCCTTGTCATTATCGACAGGCGGCTTGATCTCTGGTGGGTTAACCTTCGCGTAGCTGACATAATCCATCACTTCAGCAGCCACTGCCGGAAAACTGAGCAAGAGAAAGACGGCCGTAACCAGAGCTATTTGGGAAATAATTTTCATAAGATCCCTCCTGCAGAATTATTCTGTTTGATCAACCACTGGAGCAAAGACCATACCAGAAAGCAGCTGCATAAGGTTAACCTCTTGATATCACGGAGAAGAAAACACAATGGCTAGGAATTTCACTAGCAAACCTCAAACCGATCTGACCAGTCTAGTGACATTCTACGTCAGGTGATCCGGTTAAATCAAACCTGGATTCCATTCCTGATCACCAACGGGCAAACGATTCTCCAGAAAAAAATCCGGCCAGGTGCTCAAGGGCACCTGGCCGGGCGTAGCCAAACTTCTCAATCAGGTGCGAACAATCAAACTATTTTGACTGAAGCTCAACACGCCGGTTGAGTTTGCGGCCTTCTTTCGTTGCATTGTCATACTTCGAGCGAGTCTCACCATAGCCGGCCGTCTCTAGACGCGCAGCAGAAACACCGATTTCGACAAGCCAGTTTTTAATCGATGCGGCACGCCGCTCCGAGAGTCCCTGGTTGTAGGCTTCCGGACCCGTAGAATCAGTGTGTCCGGAGACTTCGAAATTGACGGTGGAGTCCTCTTCAAGAATCATCTTGGCCTGTTCCAGAACGGGCACCATATCATCCGTAATGGCCCATTTGTCAAAACCGAACAGGAGGTTGAAGGTGACAATCTCTTTGGCTTTGACAACGACAGGTGCCGGAGCTACAACGACAGGTGCCGGAGCAACGACCACAGGTTTCGGGGCTACTTCATCATAGAGAACATCCTTTGCATATTGAGTCATAGCCGCATCCGTGACAAGGGACTTGCCATCTGCAACGACAGTACAGCCATTGAGAGCGCGGACACCGTCTACGATCTGCTGTCCCTCAGGGGTGTCGGCATAACTGACAACATGGATACAGAGGTTGGATCCATACTTGTCGTACAATGACTTGGATTCGGCAACCGGATCTACACCCTCATTCGACTCACCGTCGGTGTACATGATCAAAGCCGTTTTCCCGGAAAGCTGACTGATTACAAGACCAATGTCCGCCAAGCCATTGCCCATTGGTGTCATATGGTTGAAAGGAGGGGTAAAACCGGTCGCAGCAGAAGTGAGTGAACCGTTTTTATATGTAACTGGATTGCTGAGCATTTTGTAGGGGGCAAAAACAGCAACGGAACTGTTATAACCTAGTTCGGGAGTCACCTTGTCAAGTAGGGTGACTGCTTCTATTGCCTGGTCCAACTTCTGATGCCCTGCTGGGGCTTTTGCCTGTGCCATGGATCCGGATTGGTCCATGAAAACAATGAAATTATCTACTTTTTTGACCATTTCTGCCGAGGCCGTGAGAGGCAGGGCCAAACCAAGAGCCAGAACGACAGCCATTACTGCCACCGAAAGTCTGCTAACCTGTTTCATCTCTTTACTCCTTTTCATGTTCGCCTTTGATGGATAATGATCCAGAATGGATCATGAATTACGCATAATTAAAATCAATGTTAGCGGAACTCGACAATTAGTCAAGCATGTGAACACACTATTATTAATGGACCTATTCGCTCGAAATGAGCTGAGGTTAACCATCTATCAATCTGACACTTTGCCTCTTTTGTGTATGATCACCTCAATTTTTAAAAAGACGTTTATTTCGAGATTTCAAATTGACGGCTTTTTGGGTTATATACCTATCCTTACAACAAAATCCACAATAATAAACACTACGCAACGAACGTGCCAGTGGATATTATTTTGATGAAGAACGTGTATATACTTGTATTTAAAAGAGAATATAAATTTTATTGAAGAGGAAGGGACAAAGCAGACTGGCGAAATACGTCATATTTAACAGAGTTGTCGAATTTGACGGGTGCCAAGAATGACGATTATTTGTATTTAGAGGTTTTTTTGCGGATTAACAGGCACGCCATTGAGACGAACCTCGTAATGGACATGAGAGCCCGTCGAACGACCTGTATTGCCTACTGACGCGATCTGGTCGCCGCGCCTGATCCGCTGGCCGACCTTGACGTTGAATTTGGAGTTGTGCCCATAGAGGGAACGATACCCGTAACCATGGTCAATCGTCACCATCTTGCCATAACCAGGTTCTGTTTTGACACTGCTGACAATACCATCAGCAGTTGCAACCACTGGAGCTCCGGTTCTTGCTGCAATATCGAGCCCTTCATGAATCTTGCGCTTGCCGTTGAACGGATCACGACGAAAACCGAAGCCGGAGGTCAACCACCCTTTGACCGGCCATCCCGAGGGCTTGGCAGCAAGCAATGAACGTTGATCGTTAAGAATGCCCTGGATTTCTTCCTGGCTTTCACGACGCAGATCAATCTGACGACGGACCTCGTCTATACGCTGTTGAATCTCATTGAATTCGCGATAAGTGTCATCTTCCCCTGCCGGACCGCCGACACCAGCAATGCTATCGACCTTTGGAGCAGAAAGCTTTGCCATAACACGTACTCTGGCATCATTTTGTGCCAAAACCACCATTTCCTGGCGCACATCGTCCAGCTTGACAACCAGGCGTTGCAGCTCCTCGCGCTGCGAAAGATTCTCAACCTGCAGACGGTGCAGCTCATTGCGATCCAGATTCGTCATGACGTAGTCCGCAATCAGCCCGGTAAGAGCAAGGGCCAGAATGACGGATACGGCAAGAGCACCCTTAACGACTGTGCTGCGTACGCCGAAACGGCGCACCTGATGGGAGCCTTCCGGAATAATCAATATGGTAAAACGTTTTGCAAGCAAGATTAAGAACCTCCAAAGCCACATAACTACAGGGTTTCAGCGCTAATTAATAAAGGATTGGCAAGTTGACTGTCAAGATTAAACACAGCGAATTGACATTTAATCTTGTCATCTCAATTCATCAGATTATGGATCAGAGGGACAAGCTGAGTGCAATTTCGTCGCATTCCGGGAACTTAGCACACTTGATGCAATCGCCCCAGATTTTGTGCGGCAATTCAGACTTTTCTATAACTTGGAAACCAAGCTTTTCAAAAAACGTCTGTTGGTAAGTCAGAGCAAAAACCCTGCCAATCCCCAGTTGCCTGGCTTCAGAAATACATGCTTCTACCAGGTACCGGCCGATACCACGACCATTATGCTTCTCTTCCACTACCAGGGAACGCACTTCGGCGAGATCTTCCCAGCAGATATTCAGGGCCGCGGCACCAATGACCCGGCTATCTTCAGCAAAGACATAAAAATCGCGAATCGTCTCAAAAATGTCCATGAGTGATCGAGGTAAAACCAGGCCATCTTTTGCATAATTCAGCAGTAACTTGTGAATTTGGCGGGCATCCTGAAGAATAGCCTTGCGAATCATAAACGCTCCTGGCGAACAACAGTTTTTATTCAGATCGTAGTAGAAATTGCAATCAGTTCTTTTGCATGCAGCAGCGTCTGGTCAGTCACCTGTGCTCCGCCGAGCATTCGTGCCATTTCCCGCACTCTTTCGTCACCTGAAATACATTCCATTGTCGCCAGGGTTCGCCCAGCGACTTCGCGTTTTATGACACGGTGATGGTGATCGGCAAATGCCGCAACCTGCGGCAGATGTGTCACACAAAGTATTTGTGAAGAACCACTCACAGCCCGTAGTTTACGCCCCACGGCAGTCGCTGCAGCGCCACCGATTCCTGCATCAACCTCGTCAAAGATGACGGTTGGTACACTATCGGCATTCGGCGCAAGGCGCTTGAGGGCCAGCATCAACCGTGAGAGTTCACCGCCTGATGCGACCTTGGCTAACGGCATGAGAGGCTCACCCGGGTTGAGGCTGACCAGAAATTCAATGCGTTCAATTCCATCTTGCCCAGGTTGCGTCAAAGACGTGAAAGAAACATCAAAAGAAGCACCGGGCATGGCCAAATCACCCAGCTCATCGACAAGAGTTGTCACCAGTTGACCGGCAACCTGCCGCCGGACGACAGAAAGCCCTTCGCCCAGAGTAAGGGTTCTCGCAGAAAGTACGACCAGTTCGTCAGCAAGGTTATCCCTGGTTTCGCTTGCATTCTCCAGCTCTTCGATTTCACAATCGATGTCAATTTTCAAACGCATGATTTCGTTCAAACTCGGTGCGTATTTACGCTTGAGACGAGTCAGTTTATCGAGACGCTCCTCTATGGCCTCAAGACGATCCGGCTCGAACGCAATACGACCGAGGTAAGAACGCAGTTGAGTGGAGACATCTTCGAGTTCAAAGAGACTGCGTTGAACTGTCTCGGCGAGTGAACCCAGTTCCTGATCAATTTCGGCGACGGATTGCAACTCTGCCGTCAACTCGCCCAGGACTTCACAAACTGCTCCGCTGCGATCGTAGAGCACTTCATAACCATCGCGAGTGATTGTCGCCAAACGCTCTGCGTTCTGCAGCAGAAGACGCTCAGACAGGAGTGCCTCCTCCTCATCAGGTACCAATTGCGCTGCGCCGATTTCGTCAGACTGATGGCGTAAAAAATCGAGCCGTTGCTGACGGTCACGTTCTGCATCTTTCAAACGATCAAGCTTCTGAGTCACGGACTGCATGGCGCGATAGGAATCGCGATAAGCATTCACCTGCTCATCAAGGGCGCCGTATCGATCAAGAATGGTCAGATGCAGGTTTCTCTGCAGCAGTGATTGATGTTCGTGCTGACCGCACACAGTCACTAGCAGTTCTGTCAGGGTCTGCAATTGTGAGAGCGTTGCCAGGCTGCCATTGATATAAGCCCTGCTACGGCCGCCGCTTTGTACAACCCGTCTTAAAACAAGTTCTTCATCGACGTGAAAGCCGGAATCATTAAATGACAGGCGGATATCCTCCCGTCCAGTCAGGTCGAACAATGCCTCAACGGTCGCTTCGGCAGATCCGGCCCGGACCAGATCTGGACGCGCCCGGTCTCCCAACAACAGGCCGAACGCATCAAGAATGATCGACTTGCCGGCACCAGTTTCTCCAGTGAGCACGATGAATCCCGCGTCAAACTGCACTTCGAGACGATCAATAATGGCAAAATTGGTGATGGTCAGGTTGAGGAGCATGGAATCCGGGTCGCGAGATGCGAAACTCGAGAATTTAAAAGGGTTGATTAAATAAGAGAATTCGTCCGACACCTACATTATCAAATTTTGCAACAGCAACAAGGTGAAACGCAGTTCACGCACCGCATCTTGAGCCTCTCTGTTCATCTTTCTCCCCAACGCAGCTTGGTACGCAACACCTGGAAGTAGTCCTTGCTGGGACTTTTTATCAGCAGGGTCGAGTGATTCGACTTGCGCAACTCCACAATATCACCCGCTTCAAGAGGCATCCCCTCCTGCCCATCGGCAGTAAACGCGACATCCTCATCCTGAGATTTGACTTCAATACGGATCAGGGCTTCATCGGAAACGACGATCGGCCGATTTGTCAACATGTGCGGACAGATCGGCGAGATAACATGGCAATGATTCCCCGGATAAATAATCGGACCCCCAGCGGCAAGATTGTAACCGGTCGAGCCTGTCGGAGTCGATACAATCAGTCCATCAGCCTTGAAAGTGGTCAGGTAATCATCATCGATCCAGGCTTCCATATCGATGATCCGAGCCAGGGCCCCTTTGTTGATAACCACATCATTGAGCACACGATAGCGCGCGGCTTCCAGACCCTTGCGACGAATGACAGCGAGCAATCGCATTCGTTCAGAAACAGTAAAATCGCCTTTTACAACCTGTTCCAGCACGGGGAAGAGTTCAGAACGGGTTATTTCCGTAAGAAAACCGAGACTGCCGAGATTGACACCCAGAATGGGGGTCCGCAGGTCACCGATCAAGCGTGCGACAGAAAGCAGGGTCCCGTCGCCGCCGAGCACAACAACCATATCAACCAGAGGCGGAATCGCCTGTCCCGGGTACCCGCGGACACCAGTCATGGTTTGGGCCAATGATTCGTCAACAAAAACTTCAATTTTTCGCTCTACCAGCCAGGTAATAACCTCTTCAGCAAGGCGAACCGCATCCCTGTGATGGCGTTTGGCAAAAATCCCGATACGTTTCATTAAATCAGTTCCTCCAAATCGCCGTGACTTTATCACAGCATATCGTCAAAGTCTATGCCTATCAATGACTTACATCATCATGTACTTGTTCGTAAACCCCCTATGTGATAGCCTAACCATCAACCTCAAACTCCAGGGTAAAGATGAATCTTTTTTCCACATCGGCATCAGATAAAGCACCGGCACCACTGGCGGAGAGACTCCGTCCGCACCGTCTCGACGAGATGGTCGGTCAGCAGCATCTGCTGGGCAGTGACGGAATTCTGCGCCGCCTGATTGAACAGGACCAGCTCTCTTCAGCCATTTTCTGGGGGCCGCCGGGCACCGGCAAAACCACCCTCGCCAGAGTCATTGCGCAAACCACGCGCAGTCATTTTGTTGCGTTTTCCGCCGTCCTTCAGGGCGTCAAGGAGATCCGTGAAGTGGTCGCCAAGGCCCAGCAGGAGAGAAATTACTACGGTCGCAAAACATTGCTCTTCATCGACGAAATCCATCGCTTCAACAAGGCCCAACAGGATGCCCTGCTTCCCTGCGTGGAAAACGGCGATATCACCCTGATTGGCGCGACTACTGAAAATCCTTCTTTCGAGGTCAACTCCGCCCTGCTCTCGCGTTCGCGGGTCTTCGTGCTGGAGCCGCTTGCCGCAGAAGAGATTCAGCAACTCCTCAAGCGCGCACTCATCGCATCGGAAGGCCTGGGGCCGCAACAGCTCACGATCGAAGACAGGGCGATCGAATTCATCGCCGACCAGGCGCATGGCGATGCCCGATCCGCACTCAACATCCTGGAAATCGCTGCGGCCACAGCTGCCGAGAAGATTATCCGCCACAGTGACGCAGCTGCCGCCATGCAAAAGACCCCGCTGCTCTATGATAAGGGTGCTGAAGAGCATTACAACGTCATTTCTGCCTTTATCAAGAGTATGCGCGGCTCCGACCCGGATGCCGCCATTTATTGGCTGGCACGCATGATCGAGGCTGGCGAGGATCCGCTTTTCATCGCTCGACGCATTGTCATCTTTGCCGCCGAAGATGTCGGCAACGCGGATCCGCGCGCCCTGCAGCTGGCTGTCGCCACTCAGCAGGCGGTTCACTTCATCGGCATGCCCGAAGGGCGCATTCCACTTGCCCAGGCGGTAACCTACCTGGCGACGGCACCCAAGAGCAATGCCGCGTATGTTGCTGTCAGTGAAGCCCAGAAAGAAGTTCGCCAGAGTGCCGCTCTACCGGTTCCGCACCATCTGCGCAACGCTCCGACCGGCCTGATGAAGGATCTCGGCTACGGCAAGGACTATCAGTACGCCCATAATCTAACGAACAGTGTTGTCACTCAAGAACATCTTCCAGAGGCTCTTCGCGGCACAAAGTATTATCGCCCCAAAGATTCCGGTTATGAAAAGACTATCCGCGAACGTCTCGACTGGTGGGCAAAGCTAAGGTGCCGCGCAACGCGGAATGGTGAGAACGAAGACACCTGAGCGCCGCAATCTCTTCATCACGGCCCAGTTAACCTCCATTTCAAGCTTTATCATTCTCTCTCGTACCTGCACTTTATCTTCGAGCTTCACTGCAGCTTTGTAAGGACCCTGGCCTCAATGATCGGGGCACTCACCTGCCTCACTGTTACTTGGCCATAAATATCTCATATATATATGATATTATTACAGATATACTTACACAATAACGTTGTTGAGCGATGACAGGATAACCTGCTTCAGCGAAGACTCCAACACCGGCAGTCTGCCTGCGGACTCCTTATTCAACTCTCATCCCACGCCGATTGTGGATCGGGTTTAGCTGACAAATAGAAGCGGTAGAGTTTACAGATAAGACATAATTAGTTTATCTTATGCATAATTATGTTTATTTAGATATAATATTATATAATTTTTTATAACTATACTTCTTTTAGAACATTTAACAATGGCCTACTTATATATAAGTTCTTGACTTTTAAATCAATTTAACGATAATTGACATTAATTTTAATATAATTAAGTCTAAGATATCATCATAATATGCGAAATGTGTTGATATCATAACGATATGGGAATTCACGACATCGCCATCCAAGCTCAATCTACAAACAACCTACACCAGTTTCCGGTGCCTTCCCAGCGGAAACAGAGAGTCTCCCTTTCCCAGTTAATCAACAAGCTCAACCGGCTCAACTTTAATGAAGAACCTGTCATCTTCAACCTTAAGCACAGAAAACATGGCCATACCATATCGATGCAAGCCCACACTCGCCCATGCATGGATGCAGAGTTGGAATGCAGTTGGCTGGAAGTGGAAGAGGGCAACGATCAACGTCTACAGTCCTATGACTTGACCGACTTCACCATGACCGACGGCCAAAGGCTCATCCGGGTTCAGCCGTCTCTGGTCTCAATGAACAGCCGGCAGATTACGGTTACGCTGCCGCAAGAGAGCCTTGAAGCCCACTCGAGAACATTCAAACGGCATCAATGCCACGACATAAAAGCAAGCCTGGTCGCCAACAGCGCCCTCTATCAAGGTCATCTGTTAGATTTCAATGCCTTTTACTTGAGGGTCGTTCTGCAAGCCGATTCGCCACAGACGTTCGACTGGATCAACGGCAACATCCCTATGAACCTGACTCTGGCCGACGATTCCCGTATCGTCTATGTTGGAGACTGCACCGTCGTTCGTCACACAAACGGACGAGCGCAACGGGAATACGTCCTGAAACCATCCCGCAACCAGTTCCCGCGTTTCCGGGCGAGGGAACACCGCTCTGAACGACGGGATCTGCAGCCAAATCTGAATATTGCTTTCACACATCCGATTACTCGAAGGACCATGTCACTAAAAATGGTGGATCTCTCTGGAGCCGGATTTGCCCTGATCGAACCTTTCGAGGAAGCCACACTTCTGCCTGGTATGATTCTTGAAGATGTAGGCATATATCTGACCAGCAGATCAAAACTGAATTGCACTGCTCAGGTGATCTACCGGGCCCAACTACCAGAAAGCAATCTGGTCAAGGTCGGGCTGGCCTTGCTGGATATTGATCCCCTGGATCATATGGAACTGGTCTCCCTTCTCCAACAGGCCAAGGATCCCGGCACTTATGTTTCGAACCGTGTTGACACGGATGCGCTTTGGGACTTCTTTTTCGAAACCGGCTTCATCTATCCGCAGAAATATGCTTCCATGGTTGACCACAAAAATGAGTTCAAGGAGACTTATTCCAAGCTTTACACGCAGCATCCCAAGATAGCGCGGCATTTTATCCACATGGAGCACAACAAGATTCTGGGACACTTCGCCATGCTGCGGCTCTACGAGAAAACCTGGTGCCTGCATCACCATGCCGCTGTGGGCGGGCATCGCAAATCAGGCTTAATCGTACTGGACCGTATATGCGAGTTCATCAACGATACGCACTTCATCGACTCAGCCAACACCCAGTACACCACAGGCTTCTACCGCACTAACAACAAGTTCCCGGTTAAATTTTACGGCGGGGCCACTGAGTACATGAATAACCCGAAAGCCTGCTCCATCGACGACTTTGCATACTTAAGTTTTGAGGCGGTTCCAGGTGATGATGACTGGGACGCCGAAGGTCGCTGGGAATTGACCTCCACGAAAAAGGGCGACCTTGTGGACCTGCGTGGTTATTACGAAAAAGTTTCCGGCGGGTTGCTGCTCGACGCGTTTGACCTGACAACAGCAAGCGTGGGAATATGTTCGTTAACTGATGAATATGCCAAATCAGGGTTCAAGCGTGAAGTTCACCTTATGAGTATCAAGAAAAACGGGGAGTTAAAAGCCGTCCTGGCCGTCAACAAGACCGATATCGGACTGAACTTTTCAGACCTGACCAATGCACTGCAGATGTTCGTTTTGGACGGCACCGGCTTCAAGCAAAAGGACTTTAAGTTCATGCTGTCACTCGCAGCGCTCAAGTTTCAAATAAAGAAATTTCCGGTCCTGGTCTTCCCGACCGCATTCATGATGGACAACAACATCCCGTTTGAAAAAACATACCGCTGCAACATCATCAGCTCGCACTCCTGGGATGATTACATGCGGTACCTGCGCAGCTTCCTGAATAGGGCCAGAATCAGATGAGCACATCACGGCCTCATAAGGAACTCTATAACAGCTTCCTGATCGACCCTTATCTCAGGCTGATTGCCAAGCGTTATCCATTCGTCGACATTAACGAAATTCTGTCCTACGCACAGATTATGCCTTGGGAAGCGGCTGACGAATCACACTGGTTAAGTCAGGAGCGAATCAACAGATTCGTCAAGAGGGCCGTCGAACTGACCGGTAACCCTGACCTTGCAAGGGAAGCCGGACAGTATGTCTTTGACATGGAATCCAAAGCTTTCATGCGTTCTTATGCCCTGAGTTTCACCAATCCGCACATGATGTTTTCCAAAATTGGCGAAATCACCAAGCAGTTAGTAAGATCATCAACGTACACCTCTCGCAAGCTGAATGACTCATCAGTTGAAATCATCGTCAACCCACAGTATGGCTGCAAAGAGGAACCTTTCCAGTGCGAAAACCGCATGGGTTTATGGGAAGCAACTATCAAAGCATTTCACTACGAAATCATCCGCATCGATCACCCTGAATGTATGTTTAATGGCGGGGCTCACTGCCGGTACGTAGTCAAGTGGAGCATTCCAACAACAACGCTCATGAGACGATGGAGGAATTATTCAACAATACTCCTGTCACTCATCAACCTGCTGGTTGTGTTCACGAACCCTGAGATGCTGCTTGGCACAGTGCCTTCATCAATTTGCATTTACCTCCTCCTTGACCGTCTCGCTGTCGGGGCAACTCTTGGGGAAACCTCAGAAAGCATGAGACACCTGAGCGAATCACGCAACCAACTCATCACCCAACTTGACGCTAACTACAACAACTCCATGCTCACCAGCGAAATCGGACATGCCATCAGTTTGCAGAATTCTATCGATAAAGTCATACATAAGGTCATCAAAATCCTTGAGAAGCGGCTTGATTTCGACCGTGGCATGGTCCTGCTCGCCAATGATACCAAAACCAAATTAACATACCGGGCTGGATTCGGGCACGACAGTGAACAAAGGGAAATTTTACAGCAGGCGAGTTTCCGGCTGGATAATCCGGCATCACGCGGTGTTTTTGTTGAAGCCTTCAAGAATCAGATCCCCTTCCTGGTTGATGATTTTGAATCCTTTGAGAAACGTCACTCAACTCACAGTGTCAATCTGGCAAAAGCACTTGGGGTCAAGTCTTTCGTCTGCTGCCCAATTATCTGCGAAGGAGAGTCACTCGGCGTCCTGGCCGTTGACAACCTGAAGACCAGCCGTTCACTCATGCAGCGGGACAAATCTTTGCTGATGGGGATCGCGCCAGTAATTGGCGTTGCGATTCGCAATGCTGAGTTGTTATTGGCCAAGGACAAGGAATTTCGTTCAACCTTGCAGGTGCTCGCCGCCTCGATCGATGCTCGGGATCCATTGACCGCTGGACACAGTGAGAAGGTCACTGAATACTCTGTCGGCATCTGCGACGAGATGGAATTCGACCTGGAATTCCGCGAAGGGGTGCGCGTCGCCGCCTTACTGCATGACTATGGAAAGATCGGTATTCCTGATGCCATCCTCAAGAAAGAGGGGCGTTTAAGCCAGGAAGAGTATGCGGTCATCATGACCCACAGCACGCAGACACGCAACATCCTTGAACGGATCAATTTTGCAGGGAAATACCAGGATGTGCCGATCATTGCCGGGGCTCACCATGAAAAATGGAACGGGTCGGGTTATCCCGATGGTTTGAAAACTGACGATATCCCAATGGGATCTCGGATTATAGCAGTGGCTGATTTTTTTGAAGCGATTACGGCGAAGCGCCATTACCGCGAGCCGATGCCGGTTGATGTCGCACTCGACCTGGTCATTGCAGAGAGAGGTATAACCTTCGACCCAGCGGTTGTCGATGCCTTCATCAGGTTTTACAATCATGGCATCAAAAGCAGCTCGCGCGGGAGCGAAGGAGGTGGAGGAATCTGCAAGATTCGTCCCAAACGACTTTCGATTGATTCTCCGGTCAAGGTGATGGAAGCCAGCAGGAGCTTGCAGGGGAAGGTGTGCGACATCAGCCAGAATGGTGTCTACGTCACTATACCGGAGAATCTCGAGGAAGATACCTACGTCAGGATCGAAGTTTTCCTGCCAGGGGAGAAGAAGCCTTTCACAGCAGCCGGGCGCATCGCCTGGAGCAATAACGGAGACAATCGACCGAAGCCTTTTTATCCCGAAGGCTACGGCATAGAATTGACCAACGTTGAAGATCAAGACGATGAGCTGCTTGCCAATTATTTAGAAGCGCATCTGCCGTCTCGCAGTATGTTCCACTAAACAGCAGAGGGTTTAACCCCTCGCGCGATGATGAGCGGAGTGTAGGTAAAGCGTCGTGGGTTTGAAAAGTATTCCTTGAACTCTTTCTCGAAGCCGGCAAAACCGTCTTCATAATCGTCAAATGTCCAGCCTGAAAGGCGGCCGCCAATCTCGATTTTTTGCCACCAGTTCCACCGGTCAAATTCTGACAACTCTCCACAGACAAGGTGGTGCATTCGTATATCAGCACGAATATCAATGAATCCGAGATCATAAAGGTATGTAAACAACTTGCGACCGGCATACGGGTCGAAGTTATTGTTCTTCATCTGGGCCTCGCCCAACTGACGAAAGGTCCGGTCTAGCCTTTCCGACGTGCCATGATGGTTCATGCAGTTAAGGTCGAGGTCAGCAATGCAAAAGATACCTCCATGCTTGATCGATTCTGCCACGTGACTGACCAGCTGGAAAGACTCCTTGAGAAAATATTCAAGAACGAATCTGATCCAGACGAAATCAAAGGACCCCAGATCACTCAAATCCGCGAAAAAATTGCGCTGAACGTAGTCGACATTGCTTTGACCATACTTGTTCCGAGCATATTCAACCCTTTCACTGGAACGTTCAATGCCGACGACAGACCCCTCTGGGCCGACAACCTCTGCCAGGCACGAGGCCGTGATTCCGGGGCCGCAACCAACATCCAGCACCCGCATCCCGGGTTTAAGACCGGCCCATACGGCCTGATCTATGACCGCCTGAGGGTCTGTCTTATTCTCAAGGCGTTCAAGTTCATTCTCACTTTCAGGAAAATATGGCTGGTCACTCATTTACATACTCCTACTCAAGCTAAATAACTCCGGCGGTGACACTAACAAATTAACGATGGAATAAAAAGACAATTTTCAGTCGTCAGACCATATTAATCGACAGTCCGTGTTCCGCTGTACAACCGGGGCCATCGGGTCAGCGGATTATCGGGCAAATTTAACATTAAGCACTAAATAATGTAGCGATGGCTCTTGATGCACACCAGATAATGTGCTATAGACGTTTACTATTTTATAGGCTGGGAGTGTCAATCGTGTATTACGTGTATTTGAACTGGTCAGGTTTTGAAGCGAATGATCATGGGCTCACCGTTCAGGAATCTTCTCGGAGCTTGATTGTTTTACAGCAGCAGACGCCACAGGAATGCCCGCCCGGAGACTGACTGGTATTGTTTTTGCTGCTCCTGAGTCATCCGACCTCAGCATCACTGCCCCCCCTCTCTAAGTCTTTAACGGGGCGGCAACGAAACCATGAAGTGCACTTTGCGATATAGTCTTCTCCCCAGGCACAATTCCAATTCCAATCAGGAGGCATCATGACACTTAAAACATTGACTCTGACACTCTGCTCTTCACTCATAGCAGTTCAGGCCTTCGCTTCAGGTTTCGGGGTCTTTACCCAGGGAGCATCCGGTCTCGGCCAGGCCAACTCCGTCGTCGCCCACACCACCGGACCCTCTTCGCTTTATTTCAATCCGGCACTGCTCAACGACGTGCCCGGCCGGCAGATCGAAGTCGGTACCACCCTGATTACCGCCGACCGCGAGATCGATCTGGACAGCGGAGGCCATGAAAACGGCAAAAGCGAAGTCGACTTCCCGAGCACGTTTTACTACACCCAGCAAATCAACGACCGGATCAGTGCCGGTCTGGGCGTGTTTTTCCCGTTCGGGCTCTCGAACAAGTGGGACAGTGACTATGAAGGACGCTATATCGGAACCTCTGGAGAGGTTACGTCCGTCAATTTCAACCCGGCAGTCTCCTATAAAGTCAACGACAAGCTGTCGCTCGCCGCAGGTCTTGATGTGCTCTATTTTACAGCCACCTTAAAAAGCAAAGTCAACCAGTCCGCTGCCTACCTGATTGCCCAGAGCCAGGGTGCCCCCCTGCCTCCACTGACAAGCCCATTACCCGATATCGAACAAAAATTCGAGGGCCATGACTGGGGATTTGGCTACAACCTCGGAGCCCTGTTAAAAGCGACAGACCGCATCTCGATCGGCGCCACATACCGCAGCCATATCGACGTCGACCCAGGCCATGTTAATGGCTCAGTCTCGTTCGATAACGTCTCACCCTATCTCGCTTCACTCTTCCCGAGCGGTGATGGCGACTCCAGCCTGCGCTTGCCCGCCCAAGCTACAGCCGGTCTCGCTGTTCAGGTCATAGAGCCGTTGATCATCGAGGTCGGCGCGCGCTGGGAAGACTGGGACAGTTATGACGAACTGAAGGTTAATTTCGATAATCCCGTTCTCGGCCAGACCAGTAACATCTCCCCACGCGACTGGCACTCAACCTGGTCTTACAACATCGGCGGGCAATACCGGCTCAATGAAACCGTCGCACTGAACGCCGGCTACCTGTATGGCGAAAACCCCGTGCCGAGTGATACGTTTGAGCCCCTCATACCTGACACGGACGTGCATCTCTTCACTGTCGGCACAGATCTCAGCTTCGGCGCCTGGACAATCTCGGGAGCGTTCGGTTTAGAACACCACGAAGACCGTGACAAGAACAACAGTGTAGGCGATCCCCTGGGATCCTTGATCACAGGGCAGTCGGTTGGTACTGCCAATGGAGAATTCCAGACAGATATCTACCTGGTCGCCTTGAGTGTCGGCTACAAGTTCTAACCGCTAAAAATGGACCCCCTGCGGTTTTCACGAAGCCCGCAGGGGGTTATTAAACCCTTCCAAAACAATCCCGTTCTAACAGCCTTTCCAGGCAAAGCCGTTAAACAGCAACAAATCAAAAAACCCTCGCCCGGGACACATGCATGACCCAGCGTTCTGATTCATTCCTATCTTTTTGACGTTCCCAGTTCAATCCCCGCGATCTCGTATTGACAATATTCGCAGCGATTGTCAATCAACTTCGTTTCAATAAACTCCAGGCCTTTCCGGTGGATAACCGTTTTCCCGCATCCGGGGCAGACCGTATCGCCACCGCCAGGGGCATCAACATTACCCAGGTAGACATATTCCAGGCCGGCCTGGCGGCCCAGATCCCTGGCCAGGAGCAGCGTTGCCGCAGGTGTCGGTGGCCGATCGAGCATTTTGTACGTCGGGTAGAAAGCCGAGATATGCCAGGGGACATAGTGACCGAGTTCATCGGCGATAAAAGCTGCTATCTGTCGCAACTCGTCCTCGCTGTCGTTATGGCCCGGAATCACCAGAGTCGTTACTTCAAGCCAGATACCGAGCCGTCGGTAATCCCGCAAGCAGTCAAGGACGCCTGAGAGCGATGCGCCGGTAACCTCCTTGTAGGCCAAGTCTGAGAAACCCTTCAAGTCAACATTGACGGCATCGAGATAAGGAGCGATTGCCTCGAGGGCTGCTGTGGTTGTATAGCCGTTGGTCACAAAAACGTTCTTGATGCCCGCATTCCTGGCCGCGACAGCGGTATCATAGGCATATTCAAAGAAGATGGTCGGCTCAGTGTAGGTATAGGCGATGCTTGCCGAACCGCTATCAACAGCATGACGCACGACCTCCTGCGGCGAGAGTTCCGTGCCGGGGATACCGTTGCGCTCGCGTGGCCACTGAGAAATCTGGTAATTCTGGCAGTGCAGGCAGCGGAAGTTACAACCGACGGTGGCAATTGACAGGCTGCGCGAGCCCGGATGGAAATGGTAAAGCGGCTTCTTCTCAATCGGGTCGACATTCTCGGTGATCGACTGGCCGTAGACCAGGGTGAACAGCGTACCGTCACGGTTCTCACGGACTCCGCACCGCCCTCTCCGACCCGCAGCGATCAAACAATGAAAGCGACAAAGGTTACAGCGAACTTTGTCGCTCGTCACAACTTCCCAGAATTTTGCCGGATGGAGATTCATGTCATCACCTCTTTAGAGGCAATTATAACAGAAAGAAAAAAGGCAGAAACCATTGCAAAACATCGCATGCGTCTTCTCAAAATTTCCCGATGACTATTAAAAGTTTTATATCTATGCCGATCAGAACATGAATCGTCGCATACCAACATTCATCAGCATGCCGATTCCAGTCATGGTCGTCACCATACTGGTTCCACCGTAGGAGAAGAGCGGCAGAGGCACGCCGACCACCGGCAGCAAACCGATCACCATGCCGAGATTCACCACGATGTGCCAGAAGAGCATGGCCGAGACACCGATGGCAAGGTACATGCCGAAGCGGTCATTGGAACGCAGGGCGATATGCAGGCCCCAGACTACGATCAAGCAGTAGAGCGCCAGAAGCAGCAGACAACCGGTCATTCCCCACTCTTCGGCAAACACGGAGAAGGCGAAATCCGTATGGCGCTCTGGAAGGAAGGAAAGCTGCGACTGGGTTCCTTTCATGAAGCCCAGACCATTAAACCCGCCGCTACCCACGGCGATCTTTGACTGGATAATATGATAGCCGGCGCCGAGGGGATCGCGCTCCGGGTTAAGAAAGGTAAGAATCCGTTGCTTCTGATAGTCATGCAACAGAAACCAGCCGCCCACTGCTGCGCCAAGCCCCGATAACGCCAGGACGATAACAGCGCCGCGCTGGACCCCGGCGAACAGGGCCATGGTGCCACCGATGCACAACACCAGCAGGGCAGTTCCGAGGTCCGGTTGCTTCATAATCAACAGGGCCGGAATGCCAAGGATCAGACCGGGCGCAATCAACTCGCGCAAAGAGAGACCACGCAAATGTTCTTTTTCACTAAAATAACGTGCCAGGGCGACGATGATCACGATCTTCATGATTTCACTTGGCTGCACATTGATACCAGCCAGGCTGATCCAGCGGGTTGCTCCCATGCTGGTCCGACCGACAGCCAGGACCAAAAACAGGAGCAGCAGATTGCCGCCGTACAAGGAGAAGCTCAGGTATTCCAGATGACGGTAATCAAAAACACAGATCAGGACAACAATCAGCAAGCCAAGTCCCAACCAGTAGAATTGTTTGAGGTAAACCGGTTGAACTTCGGTTGTCCATGAGGACGTGGCGCTGAACAAATTGGCAATACCAATGGCTGAAATCATCAGGATCAGCAATAGATAAGCCCAGTTGAAGTGTGTGACCAAGCGTCTATCAAACATGCATCAGTCTCCTGAGACGGTTTTTTCTGGCAGGGCTTTTTGGTCTTTTCCCGCGGCGAAATATGCTTCATACACGGCCCGGGCAATCGGAGCGGCAACACTTGACCCGTGGCCGCCATGTTCGACAACGACCGCGACAGCAATCTGCGGGTTCGTCGTCGGTGCATAAGAGACAAAGAGCGCATGATCCCTGTATTGATAGGAAATCTCAACGCCATCCTGTGCTTTTTCCTCCTCGTCGGATTTGCGACGGACAACCTGGGCAGTCCCCGTCTTGCCGGCAAACCTTACTTCCTCGAGACGACTGCGCCAGGCAGTGCCGCCGACATCATTGACAACAGACTCCATGCCTTTCTGCACGGCCTTAAGTGACTCTACAGGCCAGGCAGTTTTCGTGAGTTTCTCCGGCTTGGAAATCCAGTCTGTGTTACCCTCGAGGTCGACCACCTTCTGGACGATCTGTGGCCGCCAGACGGTGCCACCGTTGGCCAGAGCAGCTGTCATCGACGCCAGTTGCAACGGAGTCGTCAGAACAAAACCCTGGCCGATGGAGGAGTTTACCGTTTCACCATCGTACCAGCTGGTGCCGAAACGTTTCTTTTTCCACTCCCGGTTCGGTATCAAACCTGAACGCTCTCCGCCAAACGGAAAGCCTGTCGGTTCACCAAGACCCAACCGCCGCGCAACACTGGCAATCCGGTCGATACCGGCCTCGAGGCCAGCCCGGTAAAACCATACATCGCAGCTCTCCTTGATTGCCGTGTGCAGATCGACTGCACCATGACCATTTTTTTTCCAGCAACGGAACTCACGACTACCCAGTTTGATTCTGCCGTCACAATAGAATTTTGTCGAGGCCTTGACGGCATCGGTTTCCAGTGCGGCAAGGGCCACAACCATCTTGAACGTTGATCCGGGTGGATATTGTCCACGCAGAGCTTTGTTGGTCATCGGGTGCTGCGGGTTATCAATCAGTTCCTGCCATTCGTCACTGCTGACGCCGCGGGCAAACAAGGCGGGATCAAAAGTGGGCAGACTGACAAAAGCCAATACCTCTCCATTGTTGACATCCAGCGCGACAACGGCGCCGGCATTGTCGCCCATGGCCTCTTCGGCAATCCGCTGAAGTCTGGCATCAATAGTCAGGTAAAGACGCTGCCCGGGAAGCGGATTGCGCGTCGTCACCTGTCGCAGTTCACGACCTCTGACATTGACTTCGATGCGCTTTTGCCCGGCAGTGCCTCGCAACCTCTCTTCGTACAAGCGTTCCAGCGCGGTTTTACCAACCATCTCACCCGAACGGTAACCTGGAAATTCTGTCTGGCGCAAATCTTCTACATCAACTTCACCGAGATAACCGAACAGGTGAGCAGCCATCTCACCGTGAGGATAAGACCGGAACGGTTTTACTTCGACGAGGAGACCTGGCAGGTCGACGGAATTCTCCTGAACCTTTTCCATCGCCTGACGACCGACATCCTGAAGCAGCGGAAGTGGCCGGTAGCGCGGCAAACCCTTCCCTTCCAGCCACCGCTTCTCAAGCAGCTCCTCGTCAACTTCAAGCAGTTTCGCCAAACCATGAAAAAGTTGCTCGCGATCATCGACTTCCTGGCGCAGAACCGAAACCGTGAATGCCGGTCGGTTGTCAACCAGCAAGCTCCCGTTACGATCGAATATGGCACCTCGTGGGGCATCGATGGCAACGTAGCGGATGCGATTGCGTTCAGAAAGTTCGCGGTAATGATCGACACCGAGAATCTGCAGATACCACAGGCGCAGGGCCAGGACAAAAAAGATGCCGCCAACGATAAACGAAGAGATGAGAAAACGGCGGCGCAGACCGGGTGTTTCTTCAGGAGGCGGGTTAAGACTCATAACGGCTATCAAGCTTTCGCAGGCCCGGCAGGTTCCTGCGCGGCAGAAAGGTGCGCTGTAACCAGACTGTCAGGCGCAACAGAACAAACGCAGCAGCAAAGTTCGACAGAAGTTGAACAGGCAGTTGCCAAACCATTTGTGGCCAGATATGTGCTGTCTGGCTGAAAAAATCCAATGCAAAGGCCACCATGGCAGACTGCAGGACCGTTCCGGCAATGACCAACATGAGCAGCAGAGGTGAGCTTTCGGTGTTAACCCGGGCCACTATGCCGCGAACGGCAAGGAAAATTCCAAGCAGGAGAAACCCGTTAAGACCCGGGAAAGACCCGGCAACACCGTCGTAGCACCAACCGAGGAGGTAAACCATCGGGACACCATGCTGGGGTTCTTCGTGCAGGCCAAGGTAAATGACCAGGATCAGGAGGAGATCCGGCTTGTAATATCCTGGCAATACCAACGGCAGAAGCGTGGTCTGCAGAACGACGGCAATACCTGCCATGGCAAGATAGATCAGGGTGCGGTTCATTGCGGGCTCCTCAACAGGACCAGGATCTCTTCAAGGTGTGAGAAATCAACCGTGGGGGCTACTTCGATCGCCTGGAAAAGGCCGAATTCCTGCCGATCCACTCTCTTTACATTACCAATCACCAGCCCCTTTGGAAAGATCCCGCCCATGCCACTGGTCACGACCCGGTCACCGACCTTTACCTCTTCCCGGCGCAGGACAAAATCAAAAACCAGCTGATCTCCCTGCCCTCGGCACACACCTCGAGCACGATTATCCTGGAGCAGGCTCGCTATCGCCGAGGAGGCATCGGTAATCAGCAAAACTCTGGAAAAGCGGGGGCTGCTGCGCACAACACGGCCGACAACCCCCTCAGCCGCGACCACAGGCATCCCTTCGGTGACCCCCTGATCGCTGCCCTTATCAATCATGACAGTGCGGAACCAACTCGAGGCATCCTCGGCAATCACCCGGGCTGGCAGCGTAGCAATTTTCTGGGCTTCCTTGAAATCAAGCAGCAGACGCAGTCGTTCATTTTCCATGCGCACTTCATCACTTTGCGTCAAGACGGCGCGCAGGCTACGGTTCACCTCGATCAGATGCCGGTTGTCTTCGGCAGTATCGACCAGATAGAGATAACGGCCCCAGACATCTGCAGCACCGCCAATCATCCGGTCAAAACCAGACTGCACCGGGCCAGTCACGCGCAGCACCACGCTTTCAAGGAAATTCGTCTCATCCTGCTGACGCAGGTTGACCGAGTACCAGAGCAGCGCCACCAGAAGCAATAAACCGCCAAGCAGCAAAGGTTTATTTTTACGCCACCATTCCCACATAATAGATTATTCCCACGAAAAAAGAGGGCGAAAGGCCCTCTTTAGATGCTGCAATATCATAGCTGCCACAAGCGTTAGACACGGCACTGTTTCCCGGGGCGGTCAGGAGGTCACAGTCACCTGCTTGAGCAAGTCGAGCTCATCGAGGACCCTGCCGGAACCAAGGACTACACAGGACAGAGGGTCTTCGGCAATCACTACCGGTAATCCGGTTTCCTCGCGCAGCAATTGATCCAGATTGCGTAATAGAGCGCCGCCACCGGCCAAGACAATTCCTTTGTCGACAATATCGGCGGCCAACTCCGGGGGGGTTCTTTCCAAAGCAATGCGCACAGCCTCAACGATGGCATTGATCGGCTCCGAGAGAGACTCACGAATTTCCTGGGCACCGATCGTGAGGGTCTTCGGAATGCCACTGACCAGGTCTCGACCTTTGACTTCCATGGTTTCGGCCCAGTCTCCTTTAGGCGAAGAACTGCTTTCTGGATAAGCGCTGCCGAGCTGGATTTTAATCGCTTCGGAGGTGCGTTCACCAATCAGCAGGTTGTATTTGCGCTTGAGGTGTTGCGCAATGGCTTCATCCATCTTGTCGCCACCAACCCGAACACTCTTCGCGTATACAATGCCGGCCAACGAGATAACAGCCACCTCAGTGGTTCCGCCGCCGATGTCAACAATCATGTTGCCGGAAGCTTCGGTGATTGGCAGGCCGGCACCGATTGCAGCAGCCATCGGCTCTTCGATCAGGTAGACCTCACGTGCCCCGGCCGACTCGGCGGATTCCTTGACTGCACGCTTTTCAACCTGGGTAATCCCTGACGGTACGCAAATCACGATGCGGGGGCGAACCAGCGCTTTGCGATTATGGATTTTACGAATGAAGTAGCGCAGCATTTCTTCGGTAATATCGAAGTCGGCGATGACACCATCTTTCATCGGGCGGATGGCGACAATACTGCCCGGGGTACGACCGAGCATGTTTTTGGCGTCGGTACCTACGGCCAGGACTTTCCTCTGACCGTGCGAGTCTTTCTGAACCGCCACAACCGACGGTTCGCTGACGACAACCCCTTTCCCTTTGAGGTAAACCAGTGTATTTGCAGTCCCCAGGTCAATCGCCAGATCGTTGGAGAACAAACCTAATATCGCATCAAACAAGTTGACCATAATGAGTGGCAATTCCTTTTAAAGTGAAAGTGGTCCCGTGAAAGCCGAGAAAATGTTGTTAACACTAGCAAAAGCCCCCTTTCTTTTCAAGGGATAAAAGGAAAAACTGTTGCATTTCTAAAGGTGATTGTCTAACATTCGTCCCTATTCCCGAAAGTCACAAAAACACCTCGAGGAGAAACCTGAACTCATGCTCGACTTTGTCCGCAACAAACAGAAATCGATTATCATCAAACTGGCATTCGCCGTCATCATTCTCAGCTTTGTTATCGGTTATGCCATGCTCTCCTCTCCCGGAGGGCCCGGCGGTGATGATCAGAGCAATGAAGCTGCTGTGGTTAACGGCAAGACCATCACTTACAGCGACTTCCAGAGTACCTACAGCAACCTCTACCAACTCTACCAGAGCATCTACCAAGACCAGTTCAACCCGGCCCTGGAAAAGCAGCTGAAACTGGCAGAGAGATCGATCAACAGTATGATCGACCAGGCTTTGCTGTTGGATGAGGCAGAACGTCTGAAGATTGATGTCAGCAGCAAGGAACTGGTCGAAGCCATTGCGCAGATCCCGGCTTTTCAGGAGAACGGCACATTCAACAAAGAGCGTTATCTGCAGGTTCTGGCCTATCAGCGTATGAACAGCGATGAGTTCGAAACTTTGCAGCGTAGCGAATTGACCATTAACAAGGTACGTGAGCAACTCCAGGCTGGCATCACCGTCACTGATGCCGACATTGAGGAAGAGTTTCGTAACAATAACGAGAAGATCAATCTCAACTTCGTCAGTCTGACGCCATCGTCTTTTGAGAAGAGAGTCAAGATCTCTGATGAAGCCCTGGACAGCTTTTTCAAGGAACAACAGGAAGTATTCCGCGTACCGGAAATGGTTGCCTTGCGTTACCTGCAATTTGAGCCACAACGCTACCTTGATGCCGTGACTTTCGAAGAAGGTGACCTGGAGAAGTTCTATCGTCGCCACCTGGACCAATTTGAGATCCTTGAACGGGTCAAGGCTTCACATATCCTGGTTAAGGTCGATGAAGGTGCGGATGAGAAGATCCGTGCTGAGAAACGTGCCTTTGCCGAAAAGCTTCTCGAAGAGGTCAAGGCCAGCAAAGATTTTGCCGAACTTGCAAGAGCCAATTCCGACGACAAAGCCAGCGCAGTCAATGGCGGAAGTCTTGGCTATTTCACCCGCGGCTCGATGGTCAAGCCTTTTGAAGATGCAGCGTTCAATATGCATCCCGGTGACATCAGTGATCTGGTGGAAACGACCTTCGGCTACCACATCATTAAGGTCGAAGAATACACCGAACCGGGCGTACGTTCCCTTGAAGACGCTATTGACGAAATTAAAGAAGGATTGCGTGCCGAGAAGTCCAAGCAGTTGGCTTTCGAAAAAGCGATGGATGCCTATAACATCAACCGCAAGACCGGTGACCTGTCGGCAGCAGCTACGGCCAACGAACTTGGCCTGAAAGAAACAGGGCCTTTTGCCCGTGATGGTTACATCGACGGTATTGGCCGCAATGAAGAGATCATCAATACTGCTCATTTGTTGGAAGAAAACCAACTGGCGAAGCCGGTCGTCACTGAAACCGGCGTCATCCTGTTTGCCATGAAGGAACGGATTGCCAGCCACATCCCGGAACTCGCCGATGTCAAGGACTTGGTTACAGCAGCCTACCGGGCGGCAGAGTCAACCAAACTGGCCCGGTCTGCGGCAGAGGACCTGGTTGCTGGCCTGAATGCTGGCGGCAAGCTGGCCAGTCTGGCCAAAGCTGGCGGCTATAAGATCGAAGAAACTGGCGATTTTACCCGCACTTACAGCCCCTTCGTACCACGCCTCGGCACTTCTGAAGAATTGGCGAAAGCAGCTTTTGCTCTGAATGCAGAACAGACGGCTATTGACCAGTTTTTTGAGATCCAGAACCGCTTTGTTGTCGCTGAGGTCAAGAACCGCGTTGCTGCGGATCTTGCACAACTTGATGAAGCTAAACGCGCTGAGTTGAACAAGGCGATACTCACTCGCAAACAGAATGAGGCAACCGAGCAGCGCCTGGCTGAGCTCCGCAGTGCAGCTACCATTATAATTTCCCCTCGCATCCAAGACATGCTGAACAAGGAGAAATAAACCGTGAGTGCAATCGTCCTTGAAACCAATCTGCCCAACCTGAAGCTGGTCAACCGCGGCAAAGTGCGCGACATCTATGATCTTGGTGAACACCTTCTGATTGTGACATCCGACCGTCTCTCCGCCTTTGATGTCATAATGAACGAAGGGATCCCAAATAAAGGGCAGGTTCTCAACCAGATTTCGATATTCTGGTTCAACCTGATGGCCGATATCATTCCGAATCACATTGTCGCAACCGAGGTCAGCGACTTCCCTTCGGTAACTCATGCCTATCGCGACCAGTTGCAGGGGCGCAGCATGTTAGTCAAGAAAGCACGTCCTCTGCAGGTCGAATGCATAGTGCGCGGCTACGTATCGGGATCGGGCTGGAAAGAGTACCAGCTGTTGGGAAGTATCAGTGGTATCCCCCTGCCGAAAGGCCTCGTCGAAAGTGACAGACTTCCCGAGCCGATCTTCACACCGTCCACCAAGGCGGAACTCGGTGAACATGACGAGAACATTTCCTTCGATGAAACCGTCAAACTCTGTGGCCAGGAGATCGCTGAGCAGATTCGCGACAAGACCCTGGAAATTTACTGTCGTGCCCGTGATTATGCCTGGCAAAAAGACATTATTATTGCCGATACAAAATTTGAGTACGGTCTCATGGATGACGGCAGACTGCTCTGGATCGACGAAGCACTCTCGCCGGATTCATCACGGTTCTGGCCGAAAAAGCATTATCAACCAGGCGGCCCCCAGCCGAGCTTCGACAAGCAGTTTGTGCGCAATTACCTGGAGACCCTTGACTGGAACAAGCAGGCGCCGCCACCTCCATTGCCAGCAGAAATCGTTGCCAAAACTGCGGAGAAGTACCAGGAAGCACTTTTTCTGCTGACCGGAATTACAGTCTAAAGGCTGCGGCCGATAGATTCCTGACGTACTGACGTATTTGCAGAATCTTGACAGCAGTCAATAGCGGTTTTTGCAAAGGGGGTTAAACTGTCCTCCAACACTCTATACAGATTGGAGACAAGCTATGTCGACACAACCAGCTCAGATTCATGTAGATCCGGCAAAAACTTATGCGCTGGCGGAGATGACCCCTTATCAGGATGGCGCCGTTGTCAGCAGGACCCTATTGCAACACGAGACGGGAACGCTGACAGTCTTCAGCTTCGATGCGGGCCAGGCGCTCTCAGAGCATACCGTTCCGTTTCATGCCTTCGTTCAGGTGCTTGATGGTGAAGCACAGATTATCATTGGCGGCACTCCGGTGACTGTTTCCACTGGAGAAATCGTTTTGATGCCCGGCGGTGTTTCCCACGAAGTAAAAGCCGTCAAGCGTTTTAAAATGCTGCTTACCCTCTTTCGCAGCACCTCGGCAGCCGATAGCGAATTCAAGGAAAGCTGACGATAAACCTCTGATTCAAGAGCCTGTTCAACGCAAAAAAGCTGTTGACACTCCTGTGGCGCTCTGCTATAAATCTGCACCTGTTCGGGGCTATAGCTCAGCTGGGAGAGCGCTTGAATGGCATTCAAGAGGTCGACGGTTCGATCCCGTCTAGCTCCACCATAAAATACGTAACGAGCTATAATCGTTACTTTTTCCTGAATCGTCCCTGAAGTGGTTCGCTGTACTGGTACATAACCTAGTACATCGAGGAGACTTCGGGGATGATTCGTTTTGACACCTACCTTTTGAAAAACGGTTTCGGCATCTATCATTTCCGAATCGCCGTTCCAGCAGACCTTCGGCCTATCTTGGGCAAGCGTGAGATCAAAAAAACTCTTAGAACTTCTGACGAAACACATGCTAAAAAGAAGGCAGCTGTGTATGCCGCTGCTGCGGCTGACTTATTCCAGGAGGTTCGACGGAG
>JBPPMB010000139.1:0-3926 GCA_051305855.1 Desulfuromonadales bacterium | reverse complement strand
GCAGGAAACGCTGATAGGAATTCTTCTGGATATCAATCAGGTTGGGGATATCGATAATCCGTTTGATTTCCTGAAAATGTTTCCTAAGAAGCTGGTTATTCGCAATCGAATAAGCCATGGTGTCTCCTTTTTCTGACTAAAGTATAATAGCCAAGGCCACGCATGGTGGCCTTGGCTAGGACATGATTATCCGAGAGGGGCTACTATTTGAGCACCACGGTGGCACCAGCTTCTTCAAGCTGTGTCTTGATACCGGCGGCTTCTTCTTTGGAGACCGCCTCTTTGACTGTGTTGGGAGTACCGTCAACCAGATCCTTGGCTTCTTTCAGGCCCAGGCCGGTAATGGCGCGTACAACTTTGATGACGTTGATTTTTTTCTCGCCGACAACGGTAAGAACGACATCAAACTCAGTCTGTTCTTCAGCAGCTTCAGCTGCAGCAGCAGGGCCGGCAGCAGCGACAGCGACAGGCGCCGCGGCGGATACGCCGAATTTTTCTTCCAGTTCCTTGACCATTTCAGCCAGTTCAAGAACGCTCATCTGCTCGATGAATTGAATAACTTGTGCTTTTGTGATATCAGCCATTGCTCTATCCTCCGTAAATTCTGTGTCGATAATTTAAACTGTGATTAATTCAGCCGGAGAGAACTCAGGCTGCTTCTTTCTGGTCCCTGATCGCTGCCAATGCGAGGACAAAAGCACGCGGCACGGCTGCCAGAACGCCAACAAAATTGGTGGCCGGGGCGCTCATGGAGCCCAGCATCTTGGCAAGCAGTTCGTCACGACTCGGCAGCTCAGCCAAAGCCTTGATGTCACTGACGGCAAGCAGTTTGCCGTCGAGCATGCCAGCCTTGAGTTCGAAGATATTATTCAGCTTGGCAAATTCAACCAGGGCCTTGGCCGGCGCAACCGGATCAGCGTTGACCAGAGCAATCGCCGTTGGACCGGTCAAATACTCGTCCAGGCAAGCGACTGCGGTATCTTTGGCCGCCAGTCGAAGCAAGGTGTTCTTGACCACCCGATACTCAACACCAACACCCTGCAACTTGCGCCGCAAAGCATTTGCCTGATCGACATTCAACCCACGATAATCAGCCAGGAAAGCGGCTTTGGCTACCTTGAGTTTCTCTGCGAATTCCGTAACAAGAGCTTGTTTACTTTGTTTATTCAATGTCTCTCCTCCTTTCTTGTAGATTTCCGAGCTTTTACAAGCTCTCCATCCTAGCCTTCAAGAAGGTGAAGAAGAGACTGGCTGTCTCGAACACCGTCCATCTTGCCTCGGCAGGTGGCAATACCATTAAACCGTCAGGTACCTGCTGTCTGTGGCCAGGATCTGCTTTATCCTGATACAATCCGTCAGCGCATGGCGGCAACGGGGTGACTCCATAGTTACTTGACCAGCGTCTGCAGCGCCGGGACATCGATATTGACACCGGGCCCCATGGTTGCCGAGATGGTAACCTTCTTAAGGTAGGTGCCTTTGGCCGTCGAAGGCTTGGCCTTCATCAGAGCATCGACCAGAGAGAGCAGATTGCCTTTGAGTTTTTCGACATCAAAAGAGACCTTGCCCACCGGAGCATGGACAATGCCGGCTTTTTCAACGCGGTACTCGATTTTACCGGACTTGGCTTCGTCGACGGCACGCGCAAGTTCGAAGGTCACTGTGCCGACCTTCGGGTTGGGCATCAGGCCACGGGGGCCGAGGAGCTTACCGATTTTGCCGACAGTGCCCATCATGTCCGGAGTGGCAATGGCGGTATCAAAGTCAAACCAGCCGTCCTTGATCTTTTCGACCAGATCATCACCGCCGACATGGTCCGCTCCTGCCTGCTGGGCTTCCAGCGCTTTTTCGCCCTTGGCAAAGACCAGTACCCGGATCGTTTTACCCAGGCCGTTAGGCAGGACGACGGCGCCACGCACCATTTGATCAGCCTTACGAGGGTCAACACCGAGCCTTATTGAAACGTCAACTGATTCGTCGAACTTGGCAAACGCCGTTTCCTTGACCAGGGTTAATGCCTCGTCAACCTGATACATCTTGTTACGGTCGACTTTGTCCTTGGACGATTTAAGCTGTTTTCCTGTTGCCATTGTCTATTTTCTCCGCGTTCAGCGTGTAGTAATTAAGCTTCAACCTCTAGACCCATGCTGCGGGCAGTTCCTTCTATGATGCGCATGGCGCCCCCGATGTCACAGGCATTCAGGTCGGGCATCTTGAGCTTCGCAATTTCTTCGACCTGAGCCTTGCTGACCTTGCCAACCTTGTTCTTGTTTGGCACACCGGATCCCTTGGGTATCTTGGCGGCTTTCAGCAAGAGCACGGATGCGGGAGGGGTCTTGGTAATAAAAGTGAATGAACGGTCAGCAAAAACCGTGATAATGACCGGAATAACCAGACCTTCCTGGTCCTGCGTCCTGGCGTTGTAAGCCTTACAGAACTCCATGATGTTTACGCCGTGCTGGCCAAGGGCCGGTCCGATCGGGGGCGAAGGATTAGCCTTGCCGGCGGTGATTTGCAATTTAATCTGTCCAACTACCTTTTTAGCCATGGAATGACTCCTTAAGAACTATATTCCGCCATCAAAATCAGCTGGTCTTTTCAACCTGGATAAACTCAAGCTCCACAGGAGTGACCCTGCCGAAGATACTGACCATGACTTTGAGTTTAGCTTTTTCAGGCTTGACGTCTTCAACAATGCCGGTGAAATTCAGGAACGGGCCGTCAACAACACGCACGGTTTCACCAACTTCAAATTCAACTTTCGGTTTCGGCCGCTCCACGCCTTCTTCCATGCGCGTGGTGATTTTGGCCACTTCTTCATCCGGAATAGGCGGAGGATTAGTCCCGCCACCGACAAAACCAGTAACCTTGGGCGTATCCTTAACGATATGCCAGGTTTCATCGTTCAACTCGACATGAAGCAGGATATAACCAGGAAAAAACTTACGGGTAGACGTTTTTCGCTCACCGTTTTTCAACTCCACCACGGTTTCGGAGGGAATCAGAACTTCACCGAAGAACTCCTCCGCGCCTAATGAGCGGATGCGTTCTTCCAGGTTGAGTTTGACCTTGTTCTCGTATCCCGAGTAGGTATGTACTCCGTACCACTTCTTCTCGCCCATTGGATTCCCCAGCTCTTTCAGTTGAGCAAGGCCTGGATAATTGCCGACAATCCTGAGTCGACCACCCATAAGAAAACCGCTACCATCAGGACAAGCACTATGACAACCATAGTCGAACCGTAAGTTTCCTTACGAGTTGGCCATGTGACTTTTTGCAACTCGGCTTTGACCTGCTGAAGAAATTCGGCAACCTTGAAATTCACTATCGCAACCTATACCGTTGATTATCGTTAAGTTAATTGGCAGGCCAGGTAGGATTCGAACCTACAACACCCGGTTTTGGAGACCGGTGCTCTAGCCATTAGAGCTACTGGCCTGCAACCTTAAAGAGTTTGCCCCGTCTGCAATCGGCGTTACTTGGTCTCGCGATGGACCGTGTGCTTCCGACAGAAACGGCAATACTTCTTGAACTCCAGTTTGTCTGGTGTGTTTCGTTTGTTCTTGGTCGTGGTGTAATTGCGCTGCTTGCACTCGGTGCAGCCAAGGGTCACGATATCGCGCATTGATTAATCCTCGGCGTCCCACCTCTCGAGGGAAAACGCCTGTTCATGTTAATAATTCAAATAACAACGAAATTACTGAATAATGTCGCTGACGACACCGGCGCCAACGGTACGGCCACCTTCGCGGATTGCGAAGCGCAGCTCTTTGTCCATGGCGATCGGAGTGATCAGGTCTACGGTGATGGCAATGTTATCACCAGGCATGACCATCTCGGTCCCTTCCGGAAGCTCGACAATACCCGTCACATCCGTCGTGCGGAAGTAGAACTGCGGGCGGTAACCTTTGAAGAAAGGCGTATGA
>JBPPMB010000198.1:0-18074 GCA_051305855.1 Desulfuromonadales bacterium | reverse complement strand
GTTCTCATTGATTTTCCCCTGATAAGAACCCGTACCGGCAATGCGATTAAAATCTTTGTCTATGATATCCACGTCAACATTGATCACCTGGGATATGATGTTGGCATATTTGATGACGGTATCCTGAATCTCTCTGAGTATCGATTCCAATAACACCTCCCGGGGTGCCTGACCTTGCTTCCGACTGCTCTGGCCATGAAGCTAATACGAGCAAGCTATCACCGGACGGTTGAGATGGCCTCGCTCCGTGAGCAAACCTCCAACGTCCAATTGTTTACGAAACCTGCAGGATTTTTGCGATCGCGCGACCTGTTTCTGAAGTGGTACGCTCCAGTTCATGCGTCGTAACCAAGTCCTGTTCAACGGCATAACGCAGATGGCCCGCTGCCGCGACCGCGACGCAATCCTCTTTTCCCATCCAGTCGAGCATATTAGCAGCAGTCAGGATCATGGCACGTGGGTCGGCCTTATCCTCGCCGGCGATGTCCGGCGCGCTGCCGTGGGTCGGCTCGAACATGGCCGGCATGCTGCGATCATCCGGGTTGATGTTGCAGGAGGAAGCGACCCCCATTCCTCCTGAGAGGACGGCCGCAAGATCGGTCAGAATGTCTCCCTGCAGGTTGCTGGCGACCACCACATCAAACTGCCAGGGGCACTGGACAAATTTCATACAAGCCGCATCGACCAGTTCATGATGAAGGCCAATCTCCGGAAATTCGGGTGCGATCTCGGCAAAAACATCACAGTAAAGCTCTCCCCAGTAGGGCAGTGCGTTGCGCTTGGTCACAAGGCAGACTTGAGCTTGGGATTGACCTCCACGGTCATCAGAAAAGTACTTCGTGGACCTTTGACCTAGACGGCGCTCTTCCAAACGCTGCTGAGCCCGATGAAAGGCATGACGGATCAGTCGCACAGTAGCGTGGCGGGAGAACACCTCCACTTGAGTGGCGATCTCAAAGGGTGTCCCGCAGTGCAAGCGCCCGCCTTGATTGACATATTCCCCCTCGCTGTTTTCGCGAATCACCAGCATGTCAACCTCCTTGGCGCGCGGATCGGCTAGATACTGCCGAGCGCCCTCAAGCAAACGCGCCGGCCTTTCACAGGCCCAGAGGTCGAAGCCTTTGCGGATTTCCAGCAGTGGTGCCAGAGAAATACCATCTGTTACTACATAGCGGTTGGGATCACTTTTAGGGCCAGGGTCCCCTAGGGCGCCGAGCAGAATTGCATCGTATTGTCTGAGTTGCTGCAAGCCATCGGCCGGCATCATCTCGCCATATTTCTCGTGCCAGGCCGTACTCGGCCAGGGCAGTTCTTTCCAAGTTAAATCAAGGGGTTCTTTCGCGCGCAAAACATCAAGCACCGTGAGGGTTGCCGCCATAACCTCGCGACCGATACCGTCCCCGGGAATGATCGCGATCTGCCATTTCTTTACATTACTCATTTAAAACTCCAGTTTGGTCCTCTAACCCCGAGGTTACTTCGGCATCAAGGAGGCATCTTAATTTATTAGCGGCCCTGAGGTTATTCCGCCCCCATGCACAGGTATTTTATTTCCATGAATTCATCGAGCCCATACTTGGAACCTTCCCGACCCAGACCAGATTCCTTGACTCCGCCGAACGGTGCGACAACGTTAGAGATCAGTCCTTCGTTAATGCCGATCATGCCGGCTTCGATCCCTTCGGCAACTCGCCAGATCCGGTGGACATTGCGGCTATAGAAATAAGCCGCCAACCCATAGGGGGTATCGTTGGCCAGCAGGATCGCCTCATCTTCGGTCTTGAAGCTCATGACTGCGGCCAGAGGTCCGAAGGTCTCTTCTTGGCACAACTGCATGTTCGGCTTGACACCGGTCATCAGCGTGGGCTGCACAAAGTTTCCGCCTCGCGGGTGAGGTTTACCACCGGTCACAATGCGGGCGCCCTTGGCAACTGCATCCTGTACATGGGCTGAAACTTTTTCGACGGCAGAGCGATTGATCAATGCCGACTGGTCGATGCCGGGTTCGAAACCATCGCCAACCTTTAGCTTATCAATCGCGAGCTTGAACTTGGCAACAAAGACGTCGTGAGCCGTCTCCTGCACCAGAAACCGGTTGACGCAGGCACAGGTTTGACCGGTGTTGCGAAACTTCGAGACCATGGCACCTTCAACCGCTTTGTCCAGATCGGCATCATCAAAAACCAGAAACGGCGCATTCCCACCCAACTCAAGGGAGACCTTCTGGAGGTGCTGGGCACACTGAGCCATCAATTTGCTGCCGATCTCGGTCGATCCGGTAAAACTGACCTTGCGCACAACCCCACTGGCTGTCAGCGCGTCGGCGATGGCTTCGGCACTCCCGGTGATGACATTAAATACTCCGGGCGGAAGTCCGGCCCTTTCCCCGAGTTCCGCCAGAGCTAACGCCGAAAAAGGTGTCGCCGAGGCTGGTTTGACAATCATCGTACAACCGGCAGCCAGGGCTGCCCCCGCCTTGCGCGTGATCATTGAGGAGGGGAAATTCCATGGAGTAATGGCCGCAGTGACCCCGACGGGCTGCTTGAGGATCAGGATATGTTGGCCGGGTTTTGCTCCGGGAATGGTGTCCCCATAAGCACGGCGACTCTCCTCGGAAAACCACTTGATAAATGAAGCCGCATACAGGATCTCCCCTTTCGCTTCAGCCAGGGGTTTCCCCTGCTCCAGAGTTAATATACAGCCCAGGTCTTCTTGATGGGCCAGCATGAGCTCGTACCAGCGATACAAGATGTTTCCGCGCTCCTCGGCGGTCTTTTTGCGCCAGGGTTCAAACGCAGCGTTGGCGGCAGAAATCGCTCGATTGGTTTCAGTAGTTCCCATTTTGGGAACGGTGCCAAGCAACTCCTGGTTGGATGGGTTGTCGACGCGGATTGTCCCGCCCTGATCGGCATTCGTCCATTCGCCGTTGATGTAACATTGCTCTCGGAATAATTGACTGTCTTTAAGGTCGCGGACGGTCATATCAAACTCCTTCCGAAGCTGTTTCTCCGGGGTTCAATCGAAAAACTGCAAAACGTCGAAAAAATGTTTTGCCCGGTTGTCGGCAACCAGGGCAGGGCCTTCTTTGCGTATGAGGACGAGGGACTCGGTAAATTGATAACTCTTGCCCTCCCGGAAACCCCTGACAACACACCCATAGTTTCGTCCTGAAATGGTTTTCCCCGGACGAAACCAAACTTATTGTATGATGTGTTATCGTGTCATTGAATAGATACAAAATTCACGCCAAACAAGAGATAACAATAATATCGTATAGTTATAATAATTTATTTATTAAATGGCAGGTTTTGACCAATCAGTTGTATATCAATTTAATAATCTTTATCATTTTGGTAAGAGAGTCATAATCCTACTCGATGTGACGCTCGCTGCTATGGAATTGCAAAGCTGAGACTGTTTGCCTACGCCTCCCTCAAATAAAATAATTGTCACAGAAGTTCTATCATTCAAAATCGGCAATCCGTAACAAAGGGGATTCCTTTTGTCTCACTGATCCTGACCTACAAGAAAATGGCCACCCTGAATCGATCCAGGTGGCCATCATTTTGCGGGCAGTCCTATATAGACTCTTACACTGCTTCGGGGTACTTATCTTGGCCAAAATGCGAAATTCTTGCTGAACCTGCAATTCAAGAATCTGGATACTCACTTTAATCCATCCTGGCAGTCGTGACAAATAAGAAACAACCCCTGGAGACAATCCCCAGGAGCCACTTCAGCCAAGCCGTTTCCCTTACGAGTTGAAAATGTCCCTTCAGGGATTTGTTTGGAGGGACGTTTTATTTTTCAGGGGGGCGAGAAGGCCTCTTTTTTCCAGCCTACCTTACAGATCAAGGGCTGTCCTGATCTGAACACTGAAGTCAATTCGCGAGAAGGGTTTTTGAATGAAATGAATGCCCTTGTCCAGCACGCCATGGTGAGCAATAACGTTCGCCGTGTAGCCTGACATATACAGGCACTTGAGTTGAGGATGCATTGACTGTAAGCGGCCGGCCAGCACCCGCCCGTTCATTTCCGGCATCACCACATCCGTGATAAGCAGATGGATTTCTCCCGGATGAGCGTCGGCAATATCCAGAGCTTCTGCTGGTGAGTTGGCAGCCAGGACCTTGTAGCCAAAGTCACTGAGCATTTCTTCGATTAATGCCAGGATTGAGACTTCATCCTCAACCACCAGCACCGTCTCGCCCTGCCCCTTGAGAAGCTCTCCGCCGGTGGACTCGCTCTCCTCGGAAATCTGACCCGTATGCCGGGGCAGATAGATTCTAAAGGTCGTGCCATCACCCGGTTCGCTATAGACGTTGATAAAGCCATTACTTTGTTTAACGACACCATAAACCATTGACAGGCCCAGTCCGGTCCCTTTGCCTGTCGGCTTGGTCGTAAAAAATGGCTCGTAAATCTTGTCCAGGGTCTCCTTATCCATGCCGCAGCCATCGTCACTGACCGCGAGCATCACAAAATCACCAGGAATAAAACCCGCGTGGTCACGACAGTAAGCCTGATCAAGGGACACCATCCTGGTTTCGATGGTCATCTTGCCGACATCGGCAATAGCGTCACGAGCGTTGATGCACAAGTTGGCCAGAATCTGGTCCATTTGGGTCGGATCCATTTTGACCGGCCACAGGTTCTCTTTGGGCTGCCAGACCAAGTCGATATTCTCACCCAGAAGCTGCTTCAGCATCGTAAGCATACTCTCCACGGTCTCGTTCAAGTCGAGCACCCTGGGGTCTATGATCTGCTTGCGGGCAAAGGCCAGCAGTTTCTGGGTAATGTCCCGTGAACGCATAGCCGCCCCAAGGATTTGATCAAGGTCATTATGCAGGGATTCAGGTTTATGACTTCTCATCTGGGCCAGTTCGGTGCGACCGATGATCACGCTGAGCATGTTGTTGTAGTCGTGGGCTACCCCACCGGCCAAACGGCCCACCGATTCGATTTTCTGCGACTGATGTATTTGATACTCCAGACTTTTGCGGGTCTCTTCGGCTGCGATTCTTTCCGTGATGTCTCGCGCAAAGACCAAAGCGCCGGCATTGCCTTCATAGGTCATGGGAACCGCGGTCACCTCAACATCGACAGGGGTGTTGTCCATACGCAGGCAGACTTCGTGACACAGAGGAACGCTTTGTTGCTCCTGGTTCAGGATACGGATTCGCTCCTTCACGGATTCTCGAATCTCAGGATGAAACCGCTCGATCACCGGCATGCCGATAAGAGCGCCGGGGGAATCGGCGCCGAACAGTTGCGTGGCCGCTTTGTTCAGGTAGGCAAAGTTCTCTCTGGTTTGCACGAAGATTGCGTCCGGTGCATTTTCCACCAGCAGACGGAAACGTGCTTCACTTTCCTGCAGCCCTTTTTCAACCTGTTTACGTTCGGCAATCTCCGTGCGCAATTCGGTGACCAGGTCCACAGCCATTGCATCGAATGTGCGCGACAAGTCGCCGAGCTCATCTTTTGCCCTGGAATCACTATGTACGGTCAGATCTCCCCTGGCAACCGCCAGAACCGCCTCATGGAGCTTTTTCAGCGGGCTCAGGATGCGCCGGGTCAAAAGAGTACTCAGAATCAGTAAAATCAGGAGCATAATGATCGGAGAAGTTAACGCCAAGACCTTGAATTGCTTATCCGTGGTTTTGCGATATCGACTTGCCGACACTTCCCATCGTTTGACTGAATCACTGATAATCTGGATACTGTTCAGAATCTGATCCACTAAAAAATTTGCTTGACGCTTGTGAAAGTCTGTTTCGCCAGACCTCGCTACACTGAGTACCTGGAATAAAACGGGCAAGTGTTTCGCTTCGGCAAGGGCGTTAGGAGAGATGGCTACCAATTCGACAGATCCAACAGTCAGTTTTTCGACAAGAGCGGATTGTTGTGTGGCCCACTGTTGCGCAGACCGTTCTTCACCGTACAAGAGATATTCATGGGTCAGCAGCAGCAGTTTGGAGACATTATACGCAGCAGACTGGGCTCGTTCTTCGGCAGCTGAAATTAAATCAAACCTGGATTGAGAGAACCAGCTCACCGTAGCCAGGCCAAGTACCACAAGAATGGCCGCAGCAAGGGATATCCGGATAAGAGTACTGATACGCATAAACTACTCGATTAAGGTAACTGCAGAGGGATTGACGTTTTTCAAGGGCCCGGTATGGATAAATTCGAGATAGTTCGGGACCCTCTCACCCTTGACATAGCCTCCCTGGAGAGCCCAGCGGGCCTCGCTTTCCAATGTCGTCAGCAGTGATTGTTCCAGTGTCAGGCGATAGATGTTGGTGGGCCACAGCCAATCGATAAAAGGTTGATCGATCTGAAGATGCGCGCGAAGAATGGCCTGGGCTTCTGCAGGATGCGCTTCAATATATTGCTGTGCACGTTCCAGGGCGCGTAACACCTTGACCAGTTCATCATCACGGGTTCCGAGATGCTTTTTGTGCACGCTCAGGTTGAACGTCAATCTGTAGTGGTTGGACGTTGGAACTATCCGGGTGCCGGGCACAGATTCAAGGATCTTGAAGGGATAAGGTTCCCAGACGGCGACCGCGTCAACCTTGCCGTTTTTGAGCGCTTCGCCCATCGCCTCTGGCTCAAGGCCCAGCTTTTTAACGGCATCAGGGTCGACGCCATGCATCAAGAGCGACGTGTCGAGATAGTAATGGCTGGCTGAGCCCAATACTGTTCCGACCCGTTTGCCTGCCAACTTTTGCGGATGATCGATCCCTGTGCCCGCTCGGGAAATAATTTTGACATCGGCGGTGCTGGACACAAACGTAGCAAGAACGGCAAAATCACTCGTCTTGAAACTGTTGAACATCACGACAGATTCAGAAGAAGTACAAAGGTCAGATTTCCCCTCCAGGACTTCCTGCATGGCCCGGTGTCCACCGATTACCTCGTTGATGTCCAGTGACAACCCCTCGCTGCGGAAATAGCCTAAATTTTCGGCGATAAAGAAAGGGAGCGACAGCGGTGTTCGCGATACCGAGATCCTGAGTGGTTCTTTTGACCAGGCCGCGGATGGCACGAAAACCTGCAATAGCCCGAGGCATAGCGATATTGCAAATAGGCGAAGATGGCAGGGTGGATTCAGAGAAGAATTTTTTCTTTTTGGTCTGTCACAGCAAGGGATGGAGGCGCTTGTCATCGTCTTTTTTGGGGAGAGTAAGAATAACATGACCAATCTTTCACGTGGGCCGAAGTGCTTCTGGCTTCATACGTCAAACATGGGACGGATTTACAAATATAGTATCTCACGGCTTACTGACATTAGCACCATATTTGTTTGCCGCTGGGGGTGGAGGAATCACATGGCAACGGGCACATCCATACCTGAAAGCCATTCGACGACCTGGCAGCTTGTCGGACTATCCATTAGCCGGCTGCAAATCCGGCTGTTTGGCTCATATTTCAGCTCCTTTTTGGTCCATAGCTACGGCTATGACCCTGCAAATGAGATAAAATCTGTTCTTAAACATCCAAATTTTCGCTTCGGCCCGTATAGTCCGACAGACTGCTAGGGCCTGATTTGATATAATAAAAACAAAGGTGGCATCATGAATTCCGACCTTATTCCTCCTGATCTTGGCAGGAGTTCTTGGGGGGTGCGCCGGACGAGGATACGGCGAAGCATCCTACGGGGGAGTGTATTCGAGCGACCATCACTTCGCCTCTGACTATTTCACAAATGAACCGATCAGTCGTGAGGGCGCACTATGAGAATGATGTTTATCCTTTTGGGGTCTGCTGCTTTTGTCTATTACGTCACGGGGATCAGGGGCAGGTTTACGCGGTGGCAGAGGTTTTACTTTGCACTGGGGACTTACATTGTTGTGTATCTGATCACCATGGTTTTGGTTCTTTCCGGCGAGAATCCCTGATTCCAAGTCCGACAGACTCCTAGAGCACCTTCAAACGTAGCGTGCGGGCGATCTTGTCCAGCCAGTCGGGCGAGACTCCGGCTTCCTCGGCGTACTGCGGCCAGCGGGAGACCACCCTGCGTACCCCATCGAGGATCGCTTCGGCTCGACCGCGCTGCATCGATATTGCTTCGGCACAGGCCCGGAAATCATCCCGCGTGAAGCCGTCGCGCTTGCCGTTCAGAGTCATCTGGTGTGTCGAGGTCCACTTGCCGCTCGGCTGAAAACTGTAGGTCATGTCATAGGCCGGAGCGAGCGACCAGCGGCCCGCCTTGTCCATCAGAAAAGCGATATTCTTGACATGATCGTCCTGGTTCCGGGCCACGATATTGAAGGTCATTCGCCGAAACTGCTCCTCGATGGCGCTCATCGGCAGACCCAGTTGGCGGATGGCGAGTAAGGCCTGTTCGTAGGCGTAGGCTCCGGCCAGATTGAAGTCGAAGTGTGCCAGGGCGCCGAGGGACTGCATGTGCAGTTTCCCGCCATCTTCCTGCCGATCAAAGCGCTTCGTCATGAAATGACGTCTGCCGTTTTCTGCCAGCAGCCGGCATGTGCTCATGCTGATGCCGGCCGCCGTTGCCATCCGGTAATAGGCATATTCGATGGCGCCGTAGCCCTTGGGATCCTCCAATTCCTTGTCCCTGTTGCCGGAGACGCCGTCGAATTTGAGCAGCCAGTGCTCAAAGCCCGGGTCGGCCTTGACCTGCCCGGAGCGGACCTCGTTGGTCTCGGGGTTCCAGGCGATGACCGCCTTGGCCCGCGCTCCCCCCGCCGAGGTGCCGACCCGCAGGATGTCGCGCAGCGCCTCCTCCCGATCATCGTCGTCGCCGAAGGACGCCTGCAGGTTGTTGCGATGCGCGAGGACCTCGGAAGCGAGTTCAACCAGTTTGTCGATCTCGACAGGCGTGGACCGCCGGGCCTGGTGAGGACCCAGCACCGGAAAATATTCCAGCGCCCCCATGCCGCGCATCCCCGTATAGCACAGCCGCTCCACGGCATTGAAGGAATCGGGGCTTCTCCCCTGCGTGGCCAGCCAGGCATTGATCAAGGCATTGCCGAACCGGTCGGGAAGTGAGTCAGCGAGCAGCCCGGGCAGGCCGTGGAAGGTTTGCCGCGCCAGCGCGGGGAAGGAGTAGACCCGTCGCGCCAGCGGCATGGTCAGAGGCGCGATCTCAATGCCACTGCGGACAAAGGCGGGATCGTATTCAAAGGAGGCCACATCGGCGCCTTCCTCCAAAGCGACCGCCCCGATGGTGCGCCCCCAGAGCTTGACCTTGGCGACCGTACTCACGTCTCATCCCCCCAGGACCACTCGTCCTCCGACTCCTTACTGCGTTTTTTCGACGAGGCTCGCTGTCGCTCTTTCCCCCGTAGCTTCAGCAGGTCCATGGGGCGTGGCCCGGCCTCCGGGATCGCCGCATCGAGAGCTTCGAGCAGATCCATCACTCGCAGGATGCGGATCAGGTTGGCCGTCTGGACTGACTCCCCGGCCTCGACCCGCTCCAGGGTGCGCTTGGAGACTCCGGCCTCCCTGGCCAGGTCAGCCTGGGTCAATTCCAGCTCCACGCGCCAGCGGCCCAGACGATGGCCGATGTCTGCCAGAATGGCCTTGTCACTCATATGGGGTTCGATGCTTATTTCGACTCCTTTGGCGAATAGTTCCCTAAATCATAAACCGATTCGCCAAAGTTTGCGAGTAAATACATCACTTATATATTCATTAAGTCGTCAATATTGACGAAATATTCTGTAATTCGTCTTTTTGTCGCCGAATTTGACGACAATTCAAAACACTCTACAGGAACAGAATGGGCACGCACGGCGGGATGTCGGTATGGCTAGCTACTCGAAAAGGGCTGGCGCGGTCAAGCTTGCTGTGTCAAACGAAGATGACGTGGTAGAAGTCTTCATCAGCTCAGAGCCGAGCTGGGCTTCGGACAGGCTCCGAGGTGTCGTAGCGACCGTCCGCACGACCCGCGCGAGGAGGTCAAGCGGACGGTCCAGAGATCACCGGCCTCAGCGTGGGACGCAACGGTATTCCAAGGTCTGGGTCCCGCTGGCGTTGGTGCTGACGCTGTAAGACGCCATCTGACCGCTCTGTGCGCAGTAGACATCCGCCGCCTGCATAGCCCGCAGGAGGTCGTTGTCGGTACGATAGTCGTAATTCGGGGCAGGCGTCGCCGGTGCGCTTACGGTCTTCAGGACGCATTCGAAGTGTACGGTTTTGCTGCCGTCACTGTTTTTGATGATCGTCCCTTCCAGGGTCGAAGTCGAGGCGTACTGACTGCAGTACTCGCGAGCCCGCTGGTTGGCCTCGATTAGTTCCTGATCTGTGTTGAACTTGTAGCTGACCTCCGGCGCCGTGGCTTTGATCCGAACCGGTTCGGAGGGGCCCGGCACGACGCAACCAAATACGGCCGAGACGGCCAGAAGGGCTGTTCCGGCAATGAGCCAGCGTCGCAATTGTCGTCTCAGTGCGGGAAAGTTCATGTTTTGGACAGAAAGATTTTTCATGATTTTCTCCTTCTCAAGTTGAATGAAAGAAGATTCGCTTCAGCTCACCGACCACGTCGCCCTATCAGTCTAGCGGCTGGCCTGCTGATAACAAGTCTCCGACTGCGATTGGGCCATGAATCTCCGGTCAGACTGCGACATCCCCGTCCCCCGGATGTTGCAGATCGTACAGCGCATCAACTCCTGAGCTCGAACTGGTCGTCGGGGAGACCGGTGGTGTCGTAGCGGTCCGTCATTGATCCGTACCGACCAGTTGAACAAAGCGTGTATTACATCATTGCTGTATTAGATCCTTATCGTCATTGATTTCATAACCTTGGCTTCACCGCCAGCCATCAACTTTTTTATCCTCTGGTTATATAAATCAAGTTTGATAGTTATCAGGCTGGGTGATGCCGGGTTCATAAGGTGACCTTGCTCAATCAAAAATGCATTCTTGGATCTTTTCACTTTGTCATATAGAAAACAGGCTAAAGGGCCAGCAGCCATCCCTGTAGCTGACTCTTCTTTGATCCCATAACGTGGTGCAAACATTCTAGCCCCCGCATCTCTGCCTGGTATTTTTGTCATTTCTGAAAAAATGTAGTAACCAATCAAATCATATTCTTCACTGATTGTATTTATAGCCTCAAAATCAGGAGAGACATGTGAAACTGCTTCTTCATTTTTCATGTGCAAGAGCATAAAAGAGTTGCCGGTATTGACGATCACAGGTCGAACATTTGCGGGAAGGTAATTACCTGTAATTCCCAATGAGCGAAGAACATCGTCTTTTCGATCCCCAATGTCTTTATAGCCGGGCGATAGCTGTTCCATAAAAGCCATCTTTCCATCAATGAAAATATCCCGGTTCCCTTCAATGGTTTCCTTTGAACTCACCCCATCTTTAATACGATTAATCTGCCGTAAATAACTAAAAGTTGCGATGGTTGCATGACCACAGTGTGCGATTTGTCGATTTGGTGTAAAGAAGTCCAACTTGAATGCAGCAGAAAATGAAGATGAAACGAAAGCTGTCTCAGAAAGGCCTGTTTTGGAAGCAACGCTTTGTTTCTGTTGAATGTTCAGATTGTCGGCATCGACAACCACTCCGGCTGGATTTCCGCCAATGCCATTGTCTGTAAAAGCGTTAACTACTATGAATTGAACGTCCATTTTATGCTCGCAATTTGCTAATCAACCGAAGCTGGTGACAATAGTTTTTTTCTTGTTTTTTCATATTAATCATACTGCATTGTTTCTGGTTGTTAAGATTGATGCAATGCGAAATTCCTACTGCCCCTGACATTTAAGAAAACAAGGGACGCAACAACTTATTTCACTTCTGGAATGCTAGACCAGCTCGTCGTATATGCCGGAGAGACATTCGCTTGCCTCATGTACCAGTCTTTTTGTGATCTCTGCCCTCCGAACCAGACCTTACTTTGGCCACTATGGTTAATGGTGTCTATCACCTGCATCAGCTTCTCACACTCCTGACGGCCTTCCTGGTTATCAAAGAGGTTGGGTTGGACATTATCCGGAGAACAGAAGTCCCCCAGCATCACGCCAGCCTTGGCATACCGGTAGCCGTCTTTCCAGATCATATCGAGCAGGCGGGTCACCAGTTCAAGGATCTTCGGAGTATCGGAGCTTGGCTGTGTCAGGCGTCCTGTTGCTGCATTGTCGTAGTGAGGCCCTGTCTTATCGAACGGGCTGGTGCGAATAAAGACATGAACCATCAGTGCCAAGCGGTCCTCTCCGCGCAGCTTCTCAGTTGCCCTGGCTGCAAACTCGCAGACCGCCTCTCTCAGGTCGTTATACTGCGTCAATTTCTCTCCAAACGATCGGGAGCAGACGATCTGCTGCTTTGCCGAGGAGGTCTCCTCAAGCTCGAGGCAGCTTTCACCGTTGAGTTCACAGACTGTTCGTTCCATCACCACAGAGTAAAGTCGCCGTACCTGGTGCGTGTCTATCTGGGCGAGTTGCCAGACGGTCTCTATGCCGCGCCGTTTCAGGCTCTCTGTGAGTTTGCGGCCTACGCCCCAGATCTCATTAACCGGGGTGATCTCCATCAGGCGCTTTTGCCACTTATGATCTCTTAGGTCCACAACACCTTGAGTCGCCTTGAACTTCTTGGCAGCGTAGTTGGCCAGCTTTGCCAAGGTCTTTGTGGGTGCGATACCAACACATACAGGTACGCCAACATTCTTCAGCACGGTAGCCCTGATCATCTGACCATAATCATTCAGTGAACCGATACCGGAGAGGTCTAGAAAGGCTTCGTCGATGGAATAGACTTCCACATGAGGGCTGAGCTGTTCAAGCGTCTGCATGACCCGTGAGGAGATGTCGCCATAGAGGGTGTAGTTGGATGAAAAGACCTGAATCCCGTGTCTCTTGATCTCGTCCTGGATCTTGAATACGGGAATGCCCATCTTGATTCCCAGGTCCTTGACCTCCTGACTACGGGCAACAACACAGCCATCGTTGTTGGAGAGGACAACAAGCGGAACGTGTTTCAAGTCAGGCCGAAACAACCGCTCACAGCTGGCGTAGAAATTATTGCAATCGACGATGGCGAACGTGCGGGTCATGACTTGCGCAGGCTATGAACGACCGTTGTCGCGACACCAAAGACTTCCAGATCAGCATCATCCGGTACATCGATGGGGGCATACTGTTTGTTCATCGGGACGAGTCTCATCTTAGGCCTCGTCTCCAGCTTCTTGACAGTAAGCTCTCCATTCACGGATACGATCACAATGTCACCATGAGTGGCAGTAAGAGACCGATCAACAACCAGTACGTCGCCAGGAAAGATCCCGGCATCAATCATAGAGTCACCTTGTGCACGGACAAAGTAAGTCGCAGCCGGATGCTGTACGCAGAGTTCATTCAGGTCCAGTTTGCGCTCACAATAATCTGTCGCGGGACTGGGGAATCCGGCCGGTACTGCGTCTGAGAATAAGTGAATATCGAGTTGCTCAAAGTCGCCACCTTCACCAATGTTTTCGACTGTCATTGTTTCTCCTTAGCTTTTTCAATCAAGATCTTTTGCCTATGGGTCAGTTTATGACACAACCTGGTAAAGCATCCAGCTTTGTTTTACGAGAAAAGGCCACCCAGGAATCACCCCGGGCGGCCTTTTCTCTATTAACCGTTCTTCCTCTCCCACTAAACCGCTTCTGTCACCGACTCAGAGGCCGATGTGCCTTTGATCATGTCTGATGTACTGTGGTGCAAACTTACACTGAATGTGCAGAGATGTTGGCTTTGGATGCCGTTCTCGGGAACGTGAATCCGGTCGACCCGGAGTCGCGTCCGGGGGCGCGGTATGGGGTAGGTGAGGGGGCAGGGCGGTCGGCCCACCTGGGTGGCGTTCTTGAGCAGAGGGGGCGGTTTCTGGACTAGCCAGTTTCTTGAATTCAGGGGCTCGTCGTCGGTGGGTTGAGCGCGTCAGATGAAGAAGAAAAACTAAAGGCCACTCTCCAAAGAGAACGGCCTTTTTCATTTGCTTATTCTGAGCAGGGATAAATTTGCCTGCTTTATATCTAGTTGACCATCTTGGCGCCGAGATAGGCGAGAGCCGGCCAAGCAATCAAAACGGCGGAGACAAAAGCGAAGACGCCAAGGACACCCATTACGGCGATTGTGTAGCTGGCTTTAACGTTGTTGAGGATATTGGCTGCGGTTGTCATGGCGTTACTCCTATGGTTTCTCCCACCGGGTGGGAGGGTTGGTTAAAGGTTAGTTAAAAAGTTTCGATCCGATGTAATCAAGTGCCGGCCAGGCGATCAGTACGGCCGAGATGAAAGCAAAGATACCGAGTGCAGCTATGATCAGAACCAGGTAACTACTTTTCACATTATCCATAAAGCGGCTTTGAGTTTTCATGATGTCCTCCCGATCGATTTGGTTCGTGACGTGTTGCTCACTGTTGATTAAACTTTTACCATTAAAAACATTTCATGTCAACAATAAAAGTTAAAATATTTTCATATTTCTTGATTTAATTGCAATAGCTGGTTTTTAAAGAGTTATTCTCATAATAAATGAACCGCAAAGGAGACAGAACGACAAATCCTTAGAATTAATTTTCGGGTTTATTAGAGACATTAGGTCATAATGATCGTGTATGGCTATTGCGCAGGAGATAAATCAGGCGTGACGTAGGCGTAATCTCGTCTGGGAAAGAGTCTGTACTGAGTCTGCACCACAAGAAAAAGCCCCACAGCCAGGAGGGGACTGTGGGGCAACGGGTTGTCGCTTTTTGCTTAGGAGGAGAACATGAAGAAGTATGCTCTGTATGGATACCTTACTCTTATGGTCATACATGTCAAGAAAGAAATGCAGACAAAACGCCTGGGACAATGATGACTTTGTCAAAGCCGTAAAGGAGACCGGAAAGAAACAGCTTATCATCGCCGGGGTTGTAACCGAGGTTTGTGTCGCCTTTCCTGCACTATCGGCGATCGAGGAAGGGTTCGAAGTCTTTGTGGTGACCGACGCCTCGGGGACCTTCAACGATGTCACAAGGCATTCTGCCTGGGACCGTATGTCGGCAGCCGGTGTTCAACTTATGACCTGGTTCGGCGTTGCATGCGAATTGCATCGCGATTGGCGTAATGACATCGAGGGCCTGGGAACTCTTTTCTCCAACCATATCCCGGATTACCGAAATCTGATGACCAGCTACGCCACGGTAAACGCTGGCAAATAAAATGGGAAGAACGAACTCATGCGGCCGCAGAGTTCTGTTTCAGGTGATGACAGGAGCATTTTATTTGTCCTGACAAAAAATAAATGGCCACCCTGAACCGATTTAGGTGGCCATCATTTTGTCGTCACACCGACGATTAGGATCCGGAGGAGGCTATCCCACCCGCTGAAGAGTATAGGTTCCAAGTCATTTCTCCGTCGCCGAACGTGAGATTCTACATTTACTGGGCCTGCATTCCGACAAAAAAGGCGGGGCACGAACTGTAGCGCAAGGACTCCGAGCCCTAAGCGCTTATCCTTAAACGGTTAAGATGCGTATTCCGAGCCAAACTTGCCAGCGATTCCGATGGAAACTTTCCACTGATTCCGATTCAAACTTTCCAGTCATTCCGACGCAAACTTGCCACCGATTCCGAGCCAAACTTGCCAGTTTGAACGGAGCATGACGGCAGGGCCATAGAGTTCATCAAAGTTCTCGCGACGCTGGGTAACCCTGGGGTACAACCTTCTGAAAAATTTTCAGGAGGTGTCCCCTTTGGCTCACAAGAGGTTATCCATGCGCAAAATCAAGGAAGTACTCCGTCTTCATCACGAATCCGGCCTGCAACACAGGGCGATCGCCCGGTCCGTCGGCACATCTCACACCACCGTCGGTGATTACCTCAAGCGAGCCGCCCGCGCCGGGCTGTCCTGGCCGCTGCCGGACGGGATGGATGAGACCCGGTTGGAACAGTTTCTGTTCCCGCCAGCACCGGCGCTGTCTTCCGATCAGCGTCCCACTCCCGACTGGTCCATTATCCACCAGGAACTCAAGCGTAAAAGCGTGACGCTGGCTCTGCTCTGGGAGGAATATCAGAGCATCCATACTGAAGGGTACCGCTACAGCCGTTTCTGCGACCTCTACCGCGAATGGGCCGGCAAGCTGCACCTGTCGATGCGTCAGATCCATAAAGCCGGCGAGAAGCTGTTTGTCGATTACGCCGGGCAGACGCTGCCCATCGTCGACCGCTCGACCGGCGAGATCCGCGACGTGCAGATCTTTGTCGCTGTGTTGGGCGCCAGCAATTATACCTTTGCCGAAGCCACCTGGACACAGGCCCTTCCGGACTGGATCGGTTCCCACGTACGGGCTTTCTCTTTCTTCGGCGGCGTCACCGAGATCGTCGTCCCGGACAACCTGAAAAGTGGCGTGAGCAAACCCTGTCGCTATGAGCCGGACTTAAATCCAACCTATGCTGAAATGGCCGCCCACCATGGCTGTGCGGTGATCCCGGCGCGGGTGCGCAAACCCAAGGACAAGGCCAAGGTCGAAGGGGCTGTACTGGTCGTCGAGCGCTTCATTCTGGCACGCCTGCGCAACCGCACCTTCTTCAGTCTGGCCGAAGCTAATGCCGAGATCAGGCGCTTGGTCGAAGATCTCAACCAGCGCCCCTTCAAGAAGCTTCCCGGCTGTCGAAAAGAACTCTTTGAGACCCTGGAGCGCCCTGCTCTGAAGCCTTTGCCCATGCTCCCTTACCAGTTTGCCGAATGGCAGTATGCGCGGGTCAATATCGATTACCACGCCGAAGTCGATCACCACTACTACTCCGTCCCGTATGTGCTGGTCAAAAAGCAGCTTGATGTACGCCTGACGGCGACGACCGTCGAGTTCCTCTACAAGGGACAGAGGGTTGCCTCCCATCCACGCTCCAACCAGCAACACAGGCACACCACCCTGAATGAACATATGCCCAAAAGCCATCGTGCGTATGCCGAGTGGACCCCGCAACGACTGGTGAATTGGGCGGCGAAAACCGGCCCGAACACCGCCGCCCTGGCGGAGAACATTCTCGCCTCGCGGGCTCATCCCCAGCAAGGCTTCCGCAGTGTCTTGGGACTTCTCCGGCTCGCCAAAACCTATACGCCAGAACGACTGGAGGCAGCCTGCGAGCGGGCCCTGGCGACAAACGCCTGCCGACTTAAAAGTGTTGCGTCAATTTTGAAGACCGGTCTGGACCGTCAACCGCTGCCCGAGACGACCGCAACCCAACTCTCACTTCTGCCAAGCCACGAGAACATCCGCGGCGCCGGCTATTACCACTAACGCTGAGGAGAACACCATGCTCAATCACCCAACCGAAGGCAAACTGCGAGAGCTCAAACTGACCGGCATGCTCAAGGCCCTGCAAGAGCAACGGCTCACTGACTCCGTTGAAGCACTGACCTTCGAGGAACGCCTCGGACTGCTCGTTGATCGCGAACAGACCGAACGCGACAATCGCCGCATGACGACCCGTCTGCGCTCTGCCAGGCTGCGTCAGAACGCCTGCATTGAAGACCTTGACTGGAAAGCCCCAAGGGGGCTCGACCGAGACCTCGTCCTGTCTCTGGCCGGCGGTCGCTACCTGCCCAAGGCTCACAACATCCTCATCACTGGACCCACCGGCGTCGGCAAGAGCTACCTGGCTTGCGCTCTGGCTCACAAAGCCTGCCGGATCGGTCATACGGTTCTCTATCAGCGCCTGCCGCGATTGCTGGAAGAGATCTCTCTCGCACGCGCCGACGGCCGTTATCCCAAGCTGATGAGCAAAATCGCCAAATGCCAACTGCTCATCCTTGATGACTGGGGGCTCACCCCCATGACCGCTGCCGGGTGCCGCGATCTGCTCGAAATTCTAGAAGATCGACACAACCTGCACTCAACCTTGATCACCAGCCAGTTGCCGGTCGAGGAGTGGCACAACTACCTCGGGGATCCGACCGTCGCCGACGCCATTCTCGACCGCCTCATCCACAACGCCTACCTGCTCACCATGAAAGGAGAATCGATGCGTAAAAGACGATCACGACTTGACCCGATCAACGACTTAGCGTAAGACAAAAAACTCCAGCGTCGCTGCGCTCCGATTGCTGGCAAGTTTGCCTTGGAACGACTGG
>JBPPMB010000110.1:0-20802 GCA_051305855.1 Desulfuromonadales bacterium | reverse complement strand
CGTCGATCAGCGCCGTGCCAAGCTGGCAGATTTACGAGCACAGGGGCATAATCCGTTCGCCAACGGCTTCAACGTCGACGCTACGGCTAAAGCTGTTCAGTGCGCTCATGCCGATCACGATGCGGCCGCTCTGGAAACGGTTGCAACGGTCTATCATGTCGCCGGGCGTATCATGGCGAAACGCGATTTCGGTAAGGCTGCGTTTGTGCAGATCCAGGACAGGACCGGCCGCCTCCAGGTTTATGTCGCCAGGAACCTGGTGGGCGAAGAGAGCTTCGATCTGTTCCGCAAGTTCGACCTCGGTGATATTGTCGGCCTGGCGGGGTGTCCGTTTCGTACCAAAACCGACGAGTTGTCCCTGCGCGCCGAGTCGATTCAGCTTCTGACCAAATCACTGCTGCCACTGCCGGAAAAATGGCATGGCCTGACCGATGTGGAAACCCGCTACCGTCAACGCTATCTCGACCTGATGGTCAACCCGGATGTCCGCGAAGTCTTCCGCAAGCGCAGCAGGATCGTCTCCCTGATCCGTGAATATATGGTGGCGCGCGACTATCTTGAAGTTGAAACGCCGATGATGCAGCCGATCGCCGGCGGGGCGACGGCCAAGCCGTTCGTCACCCACCATAACACCTTGAAGATGGACCTCTTCCTGCGCATTGCTCCGGAGCTTTACCTCAAGCGCCTTGTGGTTGGCGGTTTCGAGAGGGTTTTCGAGATCAACCGCAACTTCCGCAATGAGGGGATTTCCATCCAGCATAACCCGGAATTCACCATGATGGAGTTCTACCAGGCCTATGCAACCTATGAAGACCTGATGGATCTCACCGAGGACCTGATCTGCCACGTTGCCGAGCAGGTGGTCGGCTGCCTGCAGTTCAGGTATGGCGAACGCGAGGTTGATCTGAGCCGGCCCTGGCAGCGGCTGACCGTGCGTGAAGCCGTCCTCAGGTATGGCGACATCAGCGCCGCTGACATCAATGACCGTGACCGCCTCCTGGCCTATGCCGGCAAGCTCGGCCTGGACCTCGACAAGGCGATCGGCTATGGCAAACTGCTGACGGAAGTTTTCGATGCGGTGGCTGAGCCGGAGCTGTGGCAACCGACGTTTATCACTCAATACCCCACGGAGGTCTCCCCCTTATCGCGCATGAACGATCAGGATTCCAGCGTTGTCGACCGTTTCGAGCTTTTTGTTGTCGGTCGTGAACTGGCGAACGCCTTCTCCGAGCTGAACGATCCGGATGACCAGCGCGAACGTTTCGTCAAACAGCTGGTAGAGAAAGAGGCGGGTGATGAAGAGGCTCATGCCATGGACGAGGATTACATCCGCGCCCTGGAATATGGCCTGCCGCCGACCGCAGGAGAGGGGATAGGCATCGACCGCCTGGTGATGCTGCTGACCAACTCCCCGTCGATTCGTGACGTCATCCTTTTCCCGCAACTGCGCCCGGAAAGCAAGTGAGGAGTGCGGAGTGAGGGGTGAGGTGTTATGAATTACGAACTCTTTGTCAGCCTGCGCTATCTTCGGGCCAAGCGCAAACAGACGTTCATCTCGGTGATTTCGTTTATCTCGATTGCCGGGATAACGCTTGGCGTCGCCGCATTGATTGTGGTGCTTGCCGTCATGACCGGTTTCCACGATGGCGTCAGGCAGCAGATCCTCGGCAATGTCCCTCATGTCCTGGTGCAGAAACATGGCGAGAATCTCAGCGATCCTGATGCGGTCGTAGCAAAAGTCAAGGCCGCCTCTTTGCATGTGCTGAATGCGTCGCCATTCGTCAGCAAGGAGGCGATGCTCCTCTCACGGCGCAATGTTGCCGCGGTCAACGTCAAGGGGGTCGAGCGAAACAACAAGATTTTCCGCCAGGGCTTTCTGACCGAAGCTGGCGCGGATGTCGAAGAGGCCCTGTATATCCCGGAAGCGACAACGCCCGGAATTCTGATCGGCCTTGACACAGCCACGACCCTGGGAGTCGCTGTCGGTGACTCAATTAACGTCATTCCACCCATGTTCACGATTACCCCTTTCGGTATGATTCCGAAGATGAAACCTTTCAAGATCGTCGGTATTTTCAAACAGCGCGGCGGATTTATCGACTCCTACTTTGCCTATATCGATCTTGAACAGGCGCAACAATTCTTCGACCTGGGCGATGACGTCACCGGGGTCGAAATTGAGGTTGACAGTTTCGGCCAGGCCGCCCCTGTCGCCGAACTGTTGCGCCAGGAATACGTATTCCCCCACGCGGTTCGCTCGTGGGAGGACATGTTCGGATCCTTTTTGTCGGCGCTCAAGCTCGAGAAACTAGGGCTTTTTATCGTCCTCGGGATTATCGTCCTGGTCGCTGCCTTCAATATCGCCACGACGCTGATCATGGTGGTTATGGAAAAGCATCGTGACATCGCTATCCTGCGCTCCATGGGCGCGACCTCGCGCAGTATCATGCAGATTTTTGTGTTCGAGGGGCTGATTATCGGGACGCTTGGCACCCTGCTGGGAACCGGGCTCGGCCTGGTCCTGGCCAGGAATGCAGATTCACTTATCAAAGGCCTGGAAAAGCTGTTCAGCATCAAGATCTTTGATCAGAGTGTCTATGGCATGGAGCACTTCCCTTCGGTGGTCAACTCCGGTGATGTGGTCGCTGTCGTCGTGGTTGCCATGTCCATCTCGCTGCTGGCCACGGTTTATCCGGCCTGGCGGGCGTCGAGGATGGACCCTGCTGAAGCCCTTCGTTATGAATAGGCAGATATCATGATTGCTGTACGTGCATTAGCAAAAAGCTTTATCACCGATCGCGGCAGGATTGAGGTTCTCAAGGACGTTGACCTCGATATACGCGCGGGTGAACGGATTGCCGTTGTGGGCGCCTCAGGCGCCGGCAAGACAACCCTGATGCACCTGCTCGGTGGCCTGGATCGTCCCTCCAGCGGTTCTGTGCACTTTGCCGAAAAAAATATTTTCCACTATTCAGCGCAGGAGCTTGACGCCTTTCGCAATCGCTCGATCGGTTTTGTTTTCCAGTTTCATCAGCTGCTCCCGGAGTTCAGTGCCCTGGAAAACGTCATGATGCCTGCTTTGATCGGGCGCTCTCCTGCAAAAGAAGCCGAGCGCAAAGCCAGTGAGATCCTGACTGCCGTAGGCCTGGGCCACCGCCTCGGTCATAAGCCTGGCCAGCTTTCGGGGGGTGAACAGCAGCGCGTCGCTATTGCCCGTTCGCTGGTCATGTCGCCGCAACTGCTTCTGGCAGATGAACCGACTGGCAATCTTGACAGCGCGACTTCAGATGAGATCCTGGCTCTGCTTGATCGTCTCCATGCTGAGAGGGATCTGACCATCGTGGTTGTGACCCACAGCGAAAAAGTTGCCGCGCATATGGACCGGATTGTACGGATGACAGACGGTTTCCTGGAAGGTTAAAGCGCCTGTCAACACCTGATGAAAGCTCTGCAAAACAGCTGCTGGTTCCCGGGGTTTTTCGGCCCTTGTCGTTCTTCTTTAGGGTTTACCTTCGGTTGAGGTTCCCCTATAATAATGTGATTTTCAATTGTCAATCTGGTCTGGAGTAATGCTGATATGTTCAAGAGGGTGATTTCACTGCTCATTTGCTTGTCGCTGGCTTTTCCCGCGTGGGCAGCACAGGAATTCCTTCTTAATGATATTATCATTCAAGGCAGCAAGCGTGTAAAGGCGGCTGATATCCTGAATGCCATGAAGATCAGGCCGGGCCAGACTGTCACCCCTGCCGACATCGATGCTGCCATGGCCGACATCTATAGAATGGAGCGCTTTTCTGATATTTCCGCAGACATTTCAGAGGTCTCAGGGGTGACGGTTCTGACCTTCAAGGTGGTAGAGCGGCCCCTGGTGCGCAATATCCGTTTTGAGGGCAACGAAAAGCTTGCCGCAGACAAGCTGCGTGAGGTTGTCACCATCCGTGTCCCGGATATCTATGATCCTTTTGCGGTCGCCAAGAGCGTTGACATGGTCAAGGCGGAGTATGTAAAGAAAGGCTATTACGCCGCAGTTGTAACGGCGGACAGCCATGTCAACGAGAACAATGAAACCCTGGTGACTTTCCGTATCAAGGAAGGCGATATCGTTCGCATCAAGGAGATCCGCTTCGAAGGCAATACAGTTATTGATGATGGTGATCTTAAGAAAGCCATGGACACCCAGGAAAAATGGATCTTCTCCTGGATGACCGGTCGCGGCAACTATAATGAGCCCATGATGATGCAGGATCTGGACAGAATCGCCGACCTTTACTTTAACCAGGGTTATGTGCGGGTGAACGTGCGTAATCCCGTCATCTCACTGATTGATGGCGGCAAGCATATCCTGATGCTGATCCATATTGATGAGGGTCCTCAGTACAAGATCGGTAAAGTCGACGCCCAGGGTGACCTGATTGAAGAAAAAGAGAGCATTCTCGCCAAACTGGCACTTGCCCCCGGCGATGTCTTCTCCCGTGAGAAGCTGCGCAACGGGGTCGGAGTGGTGACCGATCTCTATGCAGACCAGGGCTATGCATACGCCAACGTGTCACCCCTGACCCGCGCTTATGACGAAACACGTACGATTGACCTGATGCTCGATATTGAGCAGGGGCCACTGATGTCGGTGGAACGGATCAACATCAGTGGCAATGCCAAGACGCGCGACAAGGTCATCCGGCGCGAAATGAAACTGATGGAAGGCGACCTGTTTAATGCGACCAATCTGAAGAAAAGCAAGGCGCGCATCAATAATCTGGGTTTTTTTGAAGCCGTGGACATCAGTACCAACGTCGGAACCGACAAGAATCTTATGAATGTCGACGTCAATGTCAAGGAACGTTCCACCGGGACCTTCAGTGTCGGCGCCGGTTATTCTTCAGTTGATGGTTTTGTTGCCCAGGGTTCGATCACCCAGGAGAACTTCCTTGGCAGAGGCTTGCGGCTGAACCTCGCTGCGTCCCTTGGTGGCTCAAGTTCGACCTATCAGCTCGGTCTCACCGAACCGTATTTTCTTGATACGCGCTGGACACTGGGCGCTGAACTGTATCAAACGGATCGTGAATGGGATGATTTCAGCAAGAAAGCTTACGGGTTTGCACTTAAAGCCGGTCACCCCGTCGGCGAGTATTCGAGAATCCTGGAAACCTATCGTTTCGAGAAGAAAGATATCTACGATGTCAGTCCGTCTGCCTCATACGACATTCACCAGCAGGAAGGCAAGGCAACCCTGAGCTCCTTGACCACTACCTATATGTACAATTCGACCGACAACCGTCTGGACCCGTCCTCCGGAACCGACCTGAGTGCGACCTGGGAGTTTGCCGGGCTTGGCGGTACAGAAAAATTCAGCAAGTATATCCTTGATACACGTTACTTCATGCCCTGGAAGTGGCAAACGGTCTTCTCCGTACATGGTCAGCTGGGTTATGTCCATTCCCTGACCAGCGATGATGTGCCTATCGATGAGCGGTTCTACCTTGGCGGTATCTACAACCTGCGCGGCTTTGATAGCCGGGAAGTTGGCCCGCGCGATGTCAATGGTGATTATATTGGCGGTAACACAGAGGCATTTTTTAACTTTGAATATATCTTCCCGTTGTATAAAGAGCTTAAGATCAAAGGCGTGACCTTTTTTGACGTCGGTAATACCTGGGGTAATGCTGATTATACGGGAGAGGATGCTGACCCCTTCGGTTCCTGGCGATACAGCGTCGGCTACGGCATCCGCTGGATGAGTCCTATGGGTCCGATGCGCTTCGAATACGGATATAACCTTGATAAAAGGGATTACGAGTCAGGCTCCAAGTTTGATTTCACGATTGGCCGATTTTTTTAAACGCGTATAAGAGTCTATTTTCTAAGGAGATCAAGTATGAAAAGATTTGTCGTCTTGCTGTTTGTTTGTATTGGTCTGGTCGCATCACCGGTCATGGCAGAGGTCCAGAAAATCGGCTATGTTGATCTGCAGAAGGCCTTGAATCTGTCTGCTGCCGGCAAGGAAGCCAAGGAACAGATCAAAGCCAAGGTGCAGGGTTATGATGCCGAAGTTCAAATGCGCCAGGCAGAGTTGAAAAAGCTTAAAGAAGATCTGGAAAAGCAGGCTATGTTGCTCTCGGAAGAGGCCCGCAATGTCAAGGAGCGCGATTACCAGCAGAAGGTTAAGGATTATCAGCGCTTCACCAAGGATATCCAGGAGACCCTGCAACAGACTGATGCTGATCTGACCCGCAAGATTCTTGAGCGTCTCCTCCTGGTCGTCCAGGAATACGGCAAGAGCGCGGGATATACCATGATTCTCGAAAAAACCGAGAGCTCCATTGTCTATGCAAGTGAAAGTATTGATATCTCAAATGAGGTTATCAAGGCTTTTGATAAAAAAGGGAACTAAGCACTATGCATGCTGAGCGGAGGGGAAAAACCTCCCTGGCTGTTCTGGCAGACCTGGTAGAGGGGTGCGTCTCTGGCGACCCCTCTACTCTTATCTCAGGGGTTGCCCCTCTCGATACCGCCGGGCCGGAGCAGATCTCTTTCCTGTCGAATCCCAGGCTTCAGTCACAACTGGCGGATTGCCAGGCTGCGGCTATCATCATTCATCCCTCACTGCAGGGAAGCCTGCAGACCCCTCTGCTGCTGACTGAGAATCCCTACCTGGCTTTTGCGAAAATACTGGCTTTTTTCGAGGTGCCGCCCCATGTCGGTCGGGGGATTATGGCGGGGGCTCATGTCCACCCAAAGGCCGTTGTCGGAGCCAATGTCACAATTGAACCCGGGTGCGTTGTTTGTACCGGTGTCACAATCGGTGATGGTACACATCTGCATCCGAATGTGGTGATTGGAGCTGATGTGGTAATTGGTGAGGATTGCCTGTTATATGCCAATGTTACCGTGCGAGAGAAGTCTGTGCTTGGCAACCGGGTCATAGTCCAGCCAGGTGCCGTGATTGGCGCAGACGGTTTTGGTTTCGCTCCGGACGGCCAGGGTTACTGCAAAATTCCCCAGATCGGTAATGTTATCATTGAAGACGATGTTGAGATCGGCGCCTGCAGCTGCATTGATCGCGGTACTCTGGGGGCTACTCGACTGGCACGCGGCGTAAAGGTTGATAATCTTGTGCAGGTTGGTCACAATGTTCAGGTCGGTGAGGATACCCTGCTGGTTTCCCAGGTCGGCATAGCGGGCAGCACTGTAATCGGCAAACATTGCGTCTTCGGTGGCCAGGCCGCTGTTGCCGGGCATATCAATATTGGTGATAACGTTATCCTGGCCGGACGTGGTGGTATCGCCAACAATGTAGACGACAACCAGTCGCTGGCCGGCGCCCCTGCCATGCCGCACCGCGACTGGCTTAAGGCCGCCATGACGATGAAACATCTGCCGGAAATGCGCCGGGAGTTGAAACAACTTAATAAACAGGTGGATGAGCTGAAACGCACGTTGTCGAAGGACGAAGGCTGATTATGGAACTGAACATTCTCGAGGTCATGAAAATTCTGCCGCACCGTTATCCCTTCCTGCTGGTCGACAGGATTATCGCATTTGAAACGGGCAAACGGATTGTCGGTATAAAGAACGTCACGATTAATGAACCCTTTTTTCAAGGGCACTTTCCGGGCCACCCGATCATGCCCGGAGTCCTCATCCTGGAGGCCATGGCTCAGGTTGGTGGCGTTTATGCGATCCTTGCCAATGAGGTCGGAGAAAACCAGGTGCCTTATTTTGTCGGTATAGATAATGCCAAGTTTCGCAAACCGGTTGTTCCCGGTGATGTCGTGCAGCTGGACCTTGAACTGCTCAAGGTGAGACGGGGCATCTATACGTTCGAAGGCAAAGCCACGGTTGAAGGCAAGCTTGCCGCCCAGGCTGAACTGCGAGCAACCTTTGCGGATAAATAAGGTGTGCTTATGATTCACCCTACAGCTTTGATTCATCCTGGTGCCAGACTCGCTGATACGGTCAGCGTCGGGCCGTATGCCGTGATCGGTGAGCACGTTGTCATCGGTTCCGGAACCACGGTTGCCAGTCATGTCGTCATTGAAGGTTGGACCGAACTGGGGTGTGACAACCAGATTTTTCAGTTTTCTTCGATTGGCGCCGTGCCACAGGATCTAAAGTATGCCGGCCAGCAGACCTCTCTGAAGATTGGCGACCGCAACCGCATCAGGGAGTTTACCACGTTAAATCGGGGAACCGCTGAAGGTGGTGGTTTGACCAGCGTCGGCAATGACAACCTCTTTATGGCCTACTCGCATGTGGCCCACGATTGTATTGTCCACGACCATGCAATCCTGGCCAACGGCGCAACCCTTGCGGGTCATGTTGAAGTCGAGTCTGCAGCCATTCTGGGCGGCCTGACGGCAGTACATCAATTCTGCCGCATCGGCTGCCTGGCGATGATCAGTGGTGGCGCCATGGTCAACCAGGATATCCCCCCCTATACAGTGGCACAGGGCGATCGTGCAAAATCTGTCGGGTTGAACCTGATCGGACTCAAACGACGCGGGATGTCCGAAGAGACGATCCGCGGCATCAAGCAGGCTTATCGCCTGATTTTCCGCTCAGGCCTGCGTTTGGAAGATGCACTGCAAAAAATTGCCGGGGAGATTGATTTGTCTCCTGAACTGGACCACTTTGTCGCTTTTATCAAAGACAGTCAGCGTGGCATTGCCCGCTGAGCAACTGCGCGTCGCACGTCTCTGATGTACTGCCGTTGTCGATGACAGGCAGTTGCCGAGCAAGGCCTGTCTGATAAACAACTGTTCAGGCGAGGGGCGGACTGCCTGACTCGCCTGTATTGTTTCCACCTGGATGCTCTGCTGCTGGAGAAGTCCAATCGTGAATGAATCTGTCAGGCGCATCATGATCGTAACCGGAGAGGCCTCTGGTGATCTGCATGGCGCCAACCTGATCAAAGCCGTTAAAGCATTGTCAGCGGAAACCCGGTTTTTTGGGGTCGGTGGCCGGAAGATGGCTGCTGCCGGTTGTGACATTCTGATCCCCGGCGAAGAACTCGCCGTGATGGGGATTGTTGAAGTGATCGGCCACTTCCCGGTGATCTGGCGCTCATTTCAGCGACTCAAAAGAGCACTGGCGGGTGATGCGAAACCGGATGCTCTGGTGCTGATCGATTTTCCGGATTTCAATTTGCGCCTGGCACGTCAGGCAAAAAAAGCCGGTGTACCGGTACTGTATTATGTCAGTCCCCAGGTCTGGGCCTGGCGCAAGGGGCGGGTGAAGAAAATTGCCGGCGTCGTTGATTCACTGGCCGCGATTTTCCCTTTTGAACCGGTTCTCTACGCTGGCCTGGACATCCTGGTCACCTATGTCGGACACCCCTTGCTTGATGAATTTGCCGCGCTTGGCGATCCTGTTGATCTGCGCAAGGATCTGCAGATTCCGGCAACAAAGAAAATCGTCGGCCTGTTTCCCGGAAGCCGTCAAAACGAATTGCGTTACATGCTGGCTACACTTGTGGAATCAGCGCAACTCATCCTGGCGGCATTGCCGGATGTCCACTTTTTGGTGCCGATTGCAAGCTCTCTGTCGCAAGACGCGATACAATCAAGGTTCCCGCCTGATTTGCCGGTTTCATTTGTAGAGACGAGTCAGACAACCATCTATGATGTTGCCAGCCATTGCGATACCATACTGACGGTTTCCGGTACCGTAACCTTACAGATCGCACTGACGGGAACACCGATGGCGATTTTCTACAAAGCAGCTCCGTTGACCTATGAGATTGGCAAACGCCTGGTGCGGGTAGAACATTTTGGCCTGCCCAATATCGTTGCCGGTCGACGTGTCGTCCCCGAATACCTCCAGGAACATGCCACCCCCCAGGCGTTGGCTGGTGAAGCCATGCAAGTCCTGAACGATGCCAGTTATGCCGAAACCATGAAGGATGGTCTGCGCACGGTACAGGCGAAGCTGGGTGAGCCCGGCTGTTCAGACCGGGTTGCCGGGATGCTGCTTGAGCTGATCCGGAGAAGAGTGTCGTGAAAGTCAAAGGGATCGACATATATCTCAGAATCCTGAACTACGCCCGCCCTTATAAATGGCGGATTGTCATTTCAATGGCCGCTGCGGTCGGCATGGCAGCTTCCGACGCTATTCTGGCCAGACTTGTCCAGCCGTTCATCGATCAGCTGATTATTGCCGGCGATAAGGGGCTGGCCCGCTGGGTGCCGGTGATGATCATTGGCCTGGCTGTCTTGAAAGGCGGCTCGATGTATATCCAGAAGTACTCTATCCAGACTGCAGGCCAGCTGGCTTTGATGGATATGCGTAATGACCTTTATGGTCATCTCGTTACATTACCTATGCGGTTTTACGCGAAAACCTCCGTTGGCGTATTGATGTCGCGCATTCTCAATGATGTCAATGTCATGCAGTCGGCGGTCAGTGACGTCCTGGTGTCGTCCATGCGTGACACGGTTACGCTGATCGCCTTGACTGGCGTCGCTTTTTATACCGACTGGAAAATGGCTGCCATCGCCTTGCTGGTACTGCCCGCAACCGGGGTTCCCGTTGTCCTGATCGGCCGGAGAATCAAAAGTTATTCCCGGCGTGGCCAACAGGCGATGGGAAGCCTGACGTCGGTTCTGGAGCAGACCTTCTCAGGAATCAAGGTGATCAAGTCCTTCGGCAATGAGGTCGGTGAACATAGCAATTTCGTGCAACAGAACCGTTCCTACTACAATTTTTTACGTAAAGTTTTCAAATATGACTCCGGCTCATCTCCCATCATGGAGATCCTGAGCTCCTTCGGTGTCGCCGCGGTTCTCTGGTATGGTCTGTCCCGTGCGATCTCCGGAGAAATGACCCAGGGCGAGCTTTTCTCTGTTCTGACAGCCATTATGCTCATGTACGCGCCCTTAAAGCGCTTAACCCGGGTCAATAACCTGGTCCAGCAGGCGCTGGCCTCCGCAGAAAGGGTGTTCGAAGTACTCGATGAACCGAATGAGATTATGGACACGTCGGCGCCTGTTCAACTGGAGCGTGCACGTGGCGAGATTTCTTTCGAACATGTCAGCTTTTCCTATGGCACCGAACCGGTCCTCAGCGATTTTACCCTGAAGGTTGAACCTGGCGAGATCATCGCTCTGGTCGGGCCGAGTGGCGCCGGGAAATCGACCCTGGTTGGACTCTTGAGCCGATTTTACGATCCTGTCTCAGGTGTGATCCGTATTGATGGACATGATATCAGAGACCTGAGCATGGCAAGCCTGAAGAGCAACATTGCACTGGTCGATCAGGAGACGTTTCTGTTCAATGATTCAATACGCAACAATATTCGTTACGGCAGATTCGATGCTACCGAAGCCGAGGTTGCAGAAGCCGCAAATAAAGCCTATGCCGCTGATTTCATTGCGGCGCTGGATGCGGGGTATGACACCGAAACGGGGACCCGCGGTTTAAATGTTTCCGGAGGTCAGCGCCAGCGTCTCTGTATTGCCCGGGCAATCCTGAAAGATGCCCCGATTCTGCTGCTGGATGAGGCCACCAGCGCGCTGGATACCGAAAGTGAAGTCAAGGTCCAGCAGGCCCTCGTCAACCTGATGAAGGGGCGAACGACGCTTGTCATCGCCCATCGCCTCTCTACCATAATGCATGCAGACAAAATCGTCGTTATAGATCAGGGCCGCATTTGCCAGGTTGGCAAGCACCAGGAGTTACTCAAGCAGGAAGGCCTGTATCAAAAGCTCTACAACATGCAGTTTCAGGACGAGGAATAATGTCCTCTTTCGGCGACAGGATCCTCCTTGCGATGGCCCCACGCATGGCGGCTGGCATGATGTCTTTGCTCCATGCTCTGATGAAAATCGATGTCATTGACGAAGTCAACATTCGTCAGTGCTGGGAGAAGAACGAACATGTGATCATCTCTTTCTGGCATGATCAGCTGTTCATGATGGTCAAGGGCTATCATGGCCCTGGGGCCAGAATCCTGATCAGCGCGTCGAAAGATGGAGAACTCATTTCCCGGACCATGCGCTATTTCGGCCAGGATTCGGTCCGGGGCTCTTCTAACCGTGGTGGTCGCGCTGCTTTCAAGCATATGCTGGACATCTCCAGACAACCGTTCGATCTGGTCATAACGCCTGATGGTCCCAAAGGGCCGAGGCACCAGGTCAAAGATGGACTGGTCCAGTTGGCCCGCTTGTCAGGCCGGCCGGTTGTCCCCATGGCTTTTGCCTGCAGCCGGGGGCACCGGTTCCAATCCTGGGACCGTTTCCTGTTTCCTTATCCATGGGGCAAGGGGGTCTACCGCTTTGGTGAGCCACTCTCCCTGCGCAAAGGCGAGTCGGTCGACGCATTCCGCGTCCGCATTCAACAGGCTATGCATGACAACACCCGTAAAGCCCAGGAGCATTTGACGTCACATGGTTTATCGTCTGTATGATCTCGCCCTTTGTCTGTCTGCGCTGGTCCTGGTCCCTTATTACCTGTTTCGGGGGATCAGGTACGGCAAAGCGCGCAGAGGAATCCGTGAGCGGCTTGGCCGCTACTCACCCGAATTCCGTGATGCCGTCAAGTCCCGCCGGGTTGTCTGGATTCACGCCGTTTCCGTGGGGGAAACCCGTGCGGCAATCCCTCTGCTCAAAGCTTTGCGTCAAAAATATCCTGATCACCTTCTGATCATTTCAAATGTCACCGAGACAGGGCATGAAGTTGCCGGTAAACTGGATTACGTGGATTTCTGCATCTTTTTCCCCTTTGATCTGAGCTGGATTGTGCAGAGGGTTCTGGCTTTCGTGAAGCCGGAAGCCATTATCCTGGTGGAAACAGAGCTCTGGCCCAACTTTGTCCGGGCCGCGAAACGACTCGGCATTCCAGTTCTGCTGGTGAACGGCCGTATTTCCGATCGTTCTTTCCCGCGTTACCTGAAGATCGGCCAGATTTCCGAAACCATACTGGATTGTGTCACGGTTTTCTGCATGCAGTCGGCCAAGGATGGCCGTCGCATTAAACGCCTCGGAGCACCTCCCGGCAGAATTGTCATAACCGGCAACCTCAAGTTTGACATGGCTCTGCCTGCCATGAACAAGCTCGATCTGGATGCCCTTGCCGATGTGTATCAGACCACCGGGGATCACAAAATCATGGTCGCCGGCAGTACCCATGCTGGTGAGGAGCAGGCTGTCCTGGGAGTCTTCCAGCGCTTGCGCCTGAAGCACGCCGGGCTTTCCCTGGTGCTTGTGCCGCGTCACCCGGAACGTTGCCGACAGGTGTGTGACGAGATGACCAAAGCCGGAATTCCCAGCGTCTTGCGTACTGCCCTGAATGAAAATCACGCCCCTCTGCCTCCCGAGGTTGTGCTCGTGGTTGATACGGTTGGCGAGGTCTTAAGGTTTTATGCATGGTCTGATATTGTCTTTGTCGGCGGCAGCCTGGTCCCGGTTGGCGGCCATAATATTCTCGAGGCCTCTCTGGCCAAAAAACCGGTTTTCTTCGGGCCTTACATGCACAACTTTAAAGAGATTGCGGCACTGGTCAAAGAAGCCTATGGGGGAATCCAGGTCAAGGATGTCGAAGAACTCTATCTTCATGCCGACCTGTTGTTGAACAATCCTGATGAAGCCAAAAGGATAGGGGAGAACGGCTTCAACCTGCTCGATATGAATCGCGGGGCCACAGCCAGAACCCTTCACGAGATTTCCCGCAGGATTTAACGCCATGCCGCACTGTCGCGAACGCTACATCGCTTTGGTCACGCATGGCCCGAAGGGATTGCCCGGGGTCCTGATTCTCTGGGGCCTGCGCCCGTTAAGCTGTCTTTTCGGACGGATTGTTGCTCTGCGCAGCCGGTTGTATCACACAGGCTGGATACCCAGCCACAGGGCAGGCGTACCGGTGATTTCCGTCGGCAACCTGGCCGTCGGCGGAACCGGCAAGACTCCGGTTGTTGACGCCCTGGTGAAACAACTGATCAAGCGCGGCCTGCGGGTGGCTGTTGTCAGCCGTGGCTACGGGGGCTCCTTCAAAGGCAAGTCAGGTCGTGTGACACCGGCCGGGGGGGAGGTATCGACCCCTGAAGTGGCCGGGGATGAACCCTTCCTGCTGGCGCTGAAGAACCCTGATGCGTGCGTCTACGTTGCACGAAAACGTCGCTTCGGCGTGGCTGCTGCTGAAGCGGATGGTGCAGAATGTATTGTGCTTGACGACGCCTTTCAGCACCTGGCGGTAGCCAGGGACCTGGATCTTGTCCTGCTTGATGCCCGCAATCCTTTTGGCAATGGTCTGCTTTTGCCGGCCGGCCTGCTGCGCGAGCCGCGCAGCGCGCTGAAGCGTGCCGACCTGCTGATTCTGACACACAGTGCTGAAAGGGACGATTCTCTGCTCAAGGAGAGTGCGACGACCGTCCGCTGTCGGCATCGCCTGGCCGGCTCTCTGATCGATGCTGAAGGCTGCAGCGTGCCGTGGTCCCAGGTTGCCGGCAGCCGTTGCCTGGCCTTTGCCGGCATCGCCCGCCCGGATGATTTCTTTCTGGCACTGCAAGGCAAGGGATGTGTTCTTCTCCAGGCCTGGCCGCTCGCCGATCATCAGAAATATGACCCGGCGCTATTGAAACGCATCAGCAAGGCCAGTCAGGCTGCTGATTTTATCCTGACGACAGAAAAAGATGCCGTCAAGCTTAAGGGGGCCGGTTTTCCCAGACCATGCCTGACAGTGCCCCTGGAGTTGGCATTCGAGCAGGTTGAAATCCTTGAAAAATCACTTGATAAGGTGCTGCAAAGCTCTGCCAGGTGACTCTTGATGGATGCAGCAGAAAGAAACCAATGGCACAGAACCCATCGATAACTCTCCAGGACAGTGCTCCAGCAAAAGTGCTGATCCTGAGCGACGGCAAGCCTGGTCATGTCAACCAGTCCGTCGCTTTCGCCCGCTTGTCCGGTCTGCCCTTCGAAGTATGCCGGGTGTCTTTTTGCAACCGTTTTTATAAAGCCATCTCGTATTGTTTTGATCGGTTGGGTCTCTCTGCCGGCTGGCTGTTTAACATTGATGGTGATGTGCCAGAGTGCTCGGTTGTGGTTTCGACGGGTTCTGAAACCTATTATGCCAACCGCGTGCTTGCGCGGTCACGGGGGTGGCGCTCCGTTGCCATCATGTTGCCGCGTGGTTACCGCTATGATTTTGACCTGATTGTCGCCCAGCAGCATGATTGGCCGCCAATCCGCGACAACATATTGACTCTTCCGGTCAATCTGTCCTGCACCGAGCCGCAAGGTCTGGTCACCCGGGAAGCCGACAAGCCCTGTATCTCACTGATTATCGGCGGGCCAAGCCGTCACTACCGGATGGCTGCCGCTCTGCTTGAACAGCAGATGCAACAGATTTTCAATCTGTTCCCCGGAGCGGATTTTATGGTGACCAGCTCGCGGCGTACGCCCCCTGAGGTCGAGGCCTTGCTGGACCGTGCCCCGTTCCGCTACAAGGTGATCGCCTCCCGCCAAGCGGTCAACCCGATACCAGACTTCCTGGCTATCAGTGATTATGTCTTCGTAACCGAGGATTCGACGTCGATGATCAGTGAGGCGGTTTGTTTCGGCCAGGCCAATGTTGAAGTCCTGCCACTGGCCAAGCGCGGCAAAGCCAGCAAAATCCAACGGATGATCGGCCATCTGCAGCAAGAAGGGTACCTGCATGTCTTTGATGGTTTTTACGGAAAGAATCATCGTAAACTCGACCTTCAAGCGATGCTCAGAAAGGCCTGGCCATGAGAGTCGTACAGCTGCTCCCCGAACTCAATGAAGGTGGTGTCGAGCGCGGCGTTGTCGAGTTGAGCCGTGAACTGGTTCGTCGCGGCATTGAAAGCATGGTGATCAGCGCCGGCGGCAAGCAGGCGGCCAGGATAGAGGCCGACGGAGGGCGACATATCTATTTTGACGCCGCCAGCAAGAACCTGTTCAGTGCGCCTGCGCGAATCAGCAGATTAAGACAGCTTTTGCAGGAGCTCAATCCGGATATCATCCATGCCAGAAGCAGGGTCCCTGCCTGGCTGGCTTATCTTGCCAACAGGAAACAGCGTCGCCCCTTTGTGACAACGGTGCATGGCTTCAACAGCGTCAACCGCTACAGCCGTGTCATGACCTGCGGTGACCGGGTCATTTGTGTCAGTGGTGCGATCCGGGATTACGTGGTGGAGCATTACCATCTGCCGCCAGAGAAACTGATCGTTATCCCGCGCGGGATTGATCTCGAGCAGTTCAACCCGGCTCAGCTCAACGAATCATTCATGAGCGAATTTTCAGAGCGTTTTGACCTTGCAGGGAAATTTGTCGTTTCGACTGTCGGTCGCATCACCCAGCTTAAGGATTATGAGACGTTTATCTCGGCCCTCCATGTCCTGCAGAAGCAAAGGCCTGACCTGGTTGGGCTGATCGTTGGCGGTGTTCGAGAAGACAAGCAGGGCTATTTTCAAAGGCTGAAGGCGCAGGTTGCAGGCCTGCACGCCGGTGCTTATATCCATTTTACCGGCAGCCAGAGCAATGTTGCTGAAATCTACGCGATGAGCGACGTTGTCGTATCGAGTTCAAAAAAGCCTGAGAGCTTTGGCCGTTCCGCTGCCGAAGCTCTGGCCATGCAAGTGCCTGTTGCAGCGTCCGGACAGGGCGGTATGCTGGATATCGTCCTGCCCGGCAGGACGGGCCAGCTCTTTGAACCAGGCGATATCCAGGGCCTTGCACAGGCTATCGAGGATTGCCAAAATTTACCGCGCAAGACGTTGCGTGATTTCGTGAGAGCGAATTTCAGCCTTGAGCAGATGGTCGATAAAACAATGGCAGTCTATCGTGAACTAATATCTGATGAATAAAACCGGGAGATCTTCATTCCGGGATGAAATTGATGCGATCCTGATTATAAGCCTGGCGCGTCGTACTGATGTGTAAGGTTCCTTGCTTCTAATACATTTTCCGGCGAGGCAGAAACATATGGCATAAGCGTCGCCATTGCCTGCGGATAAGTTTAAACCCCTGAACGTGGGGCCGGTGGTACATGTCGTAAAAGTTCCGTTCTGTCTTCTTACCCCAGCGGCTGCGATTGCGGCGGCCTGCAGCTTGTGGATTCTGGTTAAAAATGTTGGAGAGAAAGGACTTAAAGGTTGCATCGCGCAGACATTCCGGTTCAATCCCATCCGGGAACCATGGCTCTGCCAGCATCTGTCGATAAAGGATGTCATTCTGATCGATGCTTTTGATCTGCTCCACCGCGTCTTCCAAGGTTGCGTAATTATGGCAGTTGATGAAGGCGTTGGGATTGAAAAGGGCTCCAATATCTGGATCGCCCCAATAGATCGGCACCGAATTGGCTGCTGCGGCTTCAGCGAATTTTTCGGTCAGATAACCGGGTGAAGAACTGTTCTCAAAGGCAATAACGAACTTGTGCTTAGACTGGAATGCCTGTTTGTCAGGGACCCGTCCACCGACGTTGTTACGCCATCGCCCACCGGAATTCACCTGTCTATAGGCAGAAAGCAATTCGAAAATGCGGATGCGTTCTTCGGCACTGTCTTTTGTGTTCGACATAACGTAGGCGCAAAAGTCTGTTTTCTGGCGAAAAACCTCCTCTGCCGGGGGGCGTGGGGCGGTCAACACCTTGTAAGCATCGCGATAGAGTTTAATCAGGGGAAGCCAGAGATAGCGATCACCGAAACTCAACTTGTCGAAGCCCATCGCATAATCGCTGACGGCAAAGTTTGGCGTGACATTCTCGCCGGTGACAAAAATCCGTACCCCGGGATATAATAAAATGTCATAACCTCCGACCGCATGAAACACAAAATCCGCATCCCGGTCCCGAGTCAGCTCAAAATCAAACTGATCACCGACAAAACTCAGGATGTTTCTTACAAAGTCGGGGTCAATGTCAGCAAAAGCTATACGTATTTTCGGTTTTTGTATTGCCGTTACATTTTGAGTCAATTTCATGGTCCTTATTTTGAGGGACAGGCCTGTCGCTTTCTTCGGTTCAATGCCAATAGTCTTTAATCCAGGGGGTTGCTCTGCATGCCTTGTACAGCTTCTTCCAGCCCCGGGCGGCTTTTGGGATGCCGGGTGGAGACCAGCGTCCGGCGATAGCGTCATAAATGTCGGGGTGACCGTGAAAGGCCAGAACCTTCGTACCTTTTTTCGGAAGAGACGGAGTCAGGAAGTGGCGCAGTAAAGCAAACGGCAGGCAGTGGAAGCGGAAGGACTGGAACCACTGTTCAGGCCAGAAATTCAGTTTGCCGAATTTTTCGATAACCATAGAAGAAAGATACTCCTGCGAAGCGGTTCCGTATTTTTGAATTATTGGTTCAGGGTAGGATTCAAAAGCGTCTCTGACGAATCCCAGAGTGCCGACGACAAAGGAGTAGCAGGTCGCCTGTCCAACATAATTGCCCCGGGTGTTCCAGTCATTGATGATATAAAATTTGTCTCCCTCGGGATACGTAAAAAGATCGTCCAGGTTGTCCATGATCAGCACGTCGAGATCAAAGAAGAACACACGCTGCCCGGTTAGCCCTCCGAGTGTGTCATCACACAGGCCGGCTTCTTTGCGGTAGGCATACCTGTTGTGTTCCGGGGCAATCTTCATTCCTTTCTCGGGGTGATGGATAATGGCACTGTTCAGACCAGGCAGTGTCTCATTGCTGAAGAGGTGGAATGCTATGGGAAACGAGGTGTTTCTTGCAATCATAGAATAGAGATTATTGACATCTTTTTCAGCGTAGGCAGTTCCCCACAGAATGCTGATGATATGGACTGGTTCCCGAGTCTGCATCAATGGTCTCCGAATAGAGGTTGTCGAGTTTTCACAACACTCCTAAGGCCAACGTTTGAGATAGGAGGCTAACGTCTTCAGAAAATTGCCGATGCGCCAGGAGGCAAAGCGGATAAGATCCGCCGGATGTTTTACCCGCATGGCTTGTCGACAGTAAATGGTCCCAGCTTCAACGCTCTCTGCAGGCTCAGCCTCTGATATTATCCGATTGAGCATCGCCGGCAGATTGTATTCGTACATGACCAGCCGACGCGCCTCTTTGACAGCACTTAATCGACGTTCATATTCTCCTTCTGTGGTCAAAACGCGCAGAACGGTTTGGAGCGACCCTTCGAAGTCATTGATGTCGATAAGAATGACGCTATCTTCCGGGAAATAATCGAAGACGTTCGGGCAGCCACAGTAGATGGGCACAGTGTAAGCCAGGAAAGCATCTGCCAGTTTTTCGGTCCACTGATGCAGCGCAATGTGGTTTTCTACAACGAGATGGAATTTGAATGGGTCCAGGGCTTCAGACTTTTTCTTAACATAGCGGACACCGTGACCGAAAATTTCAAGATCTGGTACTTCTGCCTTTAACTTTTGTGTGAAATCATAGCGCAACCCATGCATTGTGTGGACTTGTCGCTTTGATGAGCAAACTGTCGAAATTATTTTTTTTTTCGGAATATTGTGCTGCCTGCTCAGCTCATCGAAACTCTTTTCGTAGAACCAGATATTTCCAGTTTGAGTACGGGTGGCGTTCACATGGGGAAGCGCCTGCTCCTCCTGAAAGGTCAGCACTCTCCCAAACTGTGCGGCAAATGCCCGTCCATATCGAGTGACCGAAGAGGGCTCCGATGTCACCAGGATAGTATTGGCCCGCGGACAGGCTAGATGCTCAATTTTCCCGGGCTGAACACGTGATATGTCGTCGATCACAACAAACCAGTCGTAATCACGGCAGTCCAGATTGGAAATGAATTCGCAGCGACCCCACCGCGGTTTGCTCCCGGGGCACTGTTTTGTCAAAATGCAGTCTGTTCCGCTCCCGGAACGGCTTACAAGTTTGACGCGAATGTTTGGTGCTGAAATTGGCATGGAGACTTATCGTTCGCTGGAAGCAACACAGTTGTCGAAAGGACTGTCCGATAAAATTAAATAATGAAAATGGTTTTCGTGGGGTGATCCCCTTGAATTTTAGATGGCTTCTGGTGACGGTTTCGATTTGATTTCGATTTGATCTTGTGCTCCAGTATATTCGTTTATATAGGACAGCGTTTCACCCAAAGTCAATTCAAAAGCCCCGGTTGATCCGGTAGAAACTTCCTGTTATCTGTGGTTATGTGTTGCTCTAAAGACGAGTTTTCTGCTTATATGAAAAGATGTTTTGTGAGGGGGCCAGGCTTTCCACCCTTCTCTTTGCCTCCCGTTTTTAATCTCTTTGCACGGTGTCTTCTATTTACCCAAAAATTCGGCATTGGATTCGATCCATGCTCTGATTTATGCAGAAAATTCATATAATCAAGGTTTGAGGACAATGAAGAATAAAATCAAAAGTTATTTTGAAGCACATCAGGCAACGATCGCCGGCGTTCAGTCAGACTTGCTGCCTCATATCGAAACAGGTGTGCTGACCCTGCTGGAGGCATTCAGAGGCGGTGGAAAAGTTCTGATTATGGGTAACGGTGGCTCTGCAGCCGATGCGCAACATCTGGCCGCTGAATTCGTCGGGCGTTTCCTGCTTGAGCGCAAAGCCCTGCCAGCCATCGCATTGACGACAGATACCTCGATTCTGACGGCTGTTGGCAACGACTATGGTTTTGCTGAGGTCTTCAAACGTCAGGTTGACGCCCTGGCCGAGCCTGGCGATGTGGTGATCGGCCTTTCGACCAGCGGCTATTCTGTAAATGTTGAGAAGGCCATGCAGGCCGCGCGGGAAAAGGGGTGTCGAACGATCGGCCTGCTGGGGCGCGATGGTGGCCGCGTTGCGGCTCTGTGTGACGTAGCATTGACGGTACCGGCTCTGTCTACGTCGCATATCCAGGAAGCTCACCTGGT
>JBPPMB010000100.1:0-8118 GCA_051305855.1 Desulfuromonadales bacterium | reverse complement strand
GCGCATGGAACGCCGGGTGATGATCGTCGCCCGCTCGCGGCTGAAGGAGATTCATGTCGGTAATATCCTCGCGGAATTCGGCGGTGGCGGTCATGCTTCGGCAGCGTCCTGCTCGGTACGCGATCTGACTTTGCTGCAGGTGCTCGATCGTTTGCCGGAGGTGCTGCAACAGCACGTCCAGCCGCACTGGCAGGTGCGTCACCTGATGTCGACCCCCGTCAAGTCCGTGGCTGCTGATGACTCGGTCGCCAATGCTCACCAGATTCTCTCCCGTTACAACATCAACGCCGTACCGGTCATCAGGAAAAATGTAGTCGTCGGGATTATTTCGCGGCAGCTCGTCGACAAGGCGGTTTATCACGGTCTGCAGAAACAACCGGTCAGCGAGATAATGACCAGTGACTTCCATCAAGTCAGCCCGCAGACCAACCTTGCCACCCTGAAGTCGCTGATCGTCGATAGTAACCAGCGATTCGTTCCGGTCGTTGCAAACGGCATGCTGGCAGGAGCAGTGACGCGCACCGACCTGCTGCGCTACCTGGCCAGCAGTGTCGGCACGCCGCCATTGACCGGGGGACGCAGCCTGGTCAGCCATGGTGGAAAAACTTACAAAGCAGGCCAGATCCAGAGGCTGATTCGCAACCGCCTGCCGAAGCGCATTCAGGAGCTTTTAATCCAGCTTGGCCAGATCGGTGATGAACTGGATGTCAGCGTCTTTGTCGTCGGCGGATTTGTGCGCGATCTGCTGTTGAAGAAGGAAAACCTGGATATCGATGTTGTGGTCGAAGGTGACGGTGTTGCCTTTGCGGAAACCTTCGCCAGCAGAAATGATTGCCGGGTTCGCTGCCATCGCAAGTTCGGCACGGCGGTCCTCATCTTTGCCGACGGCTTCAAGCTCGACATTGCTTCGGCACGTATGGAGTACTACCTGAAACCCGGGGCTTTGCCTGATGTCGAACATGCGTCGGTGAAGATGGACCTCAGCCGCCGCGACTTCACCATCAATACTCTGGCGATCAGCCTGAATCGTAATGTTTTCGGTGAAATGCTCGATTATTACGGCGGCCAGCGCGATATTGATGACAAGGCGATTCGCGTGCTGCACAATTTGAGCTTTGTTGAAGATCCGACCCGGGTTTTCCGTGCCGTACGTTTTGAACAGCGCCTGGGTTTCAAGATCGGTAAACAGACGGAGCACCTGCTGCTCAGCGCCGTTCGTCTTGGCCTGATGGAAAAGGTGAGTGGCAAGCGAATCTTCAATGAACTTTTTTTGATCATGAATGAGCACCAGCCATTGCCGGACATCTCGCGACTGGCTCAACTCGATGTGCTCAGATACATTCACCCGTCGCTTACCAGCAAGGTTGATTATTCAAAATCCTTTGATGAGGCGCGACGTGCAATCGACTGGTATGACCTGCTTTATACCGGCGTCCCGTGCGAACGCTGGCTCTGTTATTTCCTGGTTTTTACCGCCGTGCTGGATCGCACCGAGATCAAAAACCTTTGCAGCCGTCTGCAGATCATACCACGTTACTGCGACATATTGAGCCAGCAGCGCAGCACTGCCCTGGGGATATTGAAGCGACTGGAAGGCCGCAATCATGACCAGCGCTCACCCAGGCCCAGCAGCCTGTACCGCTGGTTTCAACCCCTGGCGACCGAAATCCTGCTGTTTCTGATGGCCAGGACCGGCAAAGAGCACGTGCGTCAATGGCTTTCGTTGTTCATTACGCATATGCGTGACGTGCAGCCGATGCTCACCGGGCACGACCTCGAAAAACTTGGTATCGCGCCGGGACCGATTTTTCGGACCATCCTTGATGACCTTCTGTGCGCCCGCCTCGATGAACGCGTGGTGACCCTGGAGGACGAGAGGGCCCTGGTGCAGCGCAAGTACCTGGGGTTGAAAAACAGGGGCTGGAGGCTCGAGGCTTGAGGCTGGAGGCTGGAGGCTGGAGCCCCCGCTTCTGGTCCCAATCTATTAATATCAGGAGTTTACGCTGTTTGATTAATCCCTGACTTGATTGACTTGCGCATGCGTTTCTGCTAGAAATAGCCATTATTTATTATTGATTGCAGAGCTCTTCTCTATGGAACATATCCTGCTTAAAATTTCAATTATGCTGGTCCCGGCATTGCTGGCGGTTACCCTGCACGAAGTCGCCCATGGCTTTGTCGCCGAGCGCCTCGGCGACCCGACGGCCAGATTGCTCGGTCGACTGACGTTGAACCCCATCAAGCATCTCGATCCCATCGGTACCATTGCCCTGCTGGTCTTCGGTTTCGGCTGGGCGCGCCCGGTTCCGGTCAATCCGAACAACCTGCGCCGTGCACAAAAAGACATGATCTGGGTGTCTCTCGCCGGCCCCTCGGCGAACCTTATGCTGGCTCTCTTCTCCGCACTGCTGCTGCGCGTTGTTGTGTTTATCGCTGCAGCCCTTCCCGAAGGCAGTCAGCTTTTGCCCTTGATCAATCCGGTCGGCCTGATGGCGGCCTTCGGCCTCTACATCAACGTCATCCTCTGCCTCTTCAACCTGATGCCGATTCCGCCGCTCGATGGCGGCCATGTCCTCATGGGTCTTCTGCCGGAGCGGCAATCACAGCAGCTGCGCCGGATCGAGCCTTTCGGCATGTTGCTGATCGTGTTCCTGATCTTCGGCACGTCGATCTGGAAGACGACCTTCGGACCGGCCGTTAATTCTGTGGTGGGTATGATGGCCGGGCCGCATATGGAAGTGGTTCAGCAGACCATGCACCTGCTTTTCTACCAATGAGTAGCGGCATGGACAATTACGCCATCCATCTGGAGAACTTCGAGGGACCTCTCGATCTGCTGCTCCATCTCATCAAAAAGAACGAGATGGATATCTATGACATTCCCGTGGCAGCGATCACTGATCAGTACCTCTCCATCCTTGATACCATGAAAATACTCAACCTGGATCTGGCCGGCGAGTTCCTGCTGATGGCGGCAACCTTGCTGCATATCAAGTCGAAGCTGCTGCTGCCCAGGCTGATTGAGGAAGAACAGGAAGAGGAAGAAGACGACCCGCGGGCCGAGCTGGTCAGGCGCCTGCTCGAATACCAGAAATACAAGGAAGTCTCCCAGGCCCTCGACAACCAGCCCCAGTTGGGGCGGGACCTGTTTGCCCGGGTGGCCCCGGAACCGGAGGTCCTGGAGGAAGCCGAGACCGGCTTCGTTGCCGTGGGTCTCTTCGATCTGCTGGCGGCTCTCAGGGAAGTGCTCAGGGAAAACCCGGAGCAGTTTGTGCACGAAGTCAATATGGAACAACTTTCCGTCAAGGATCGCATTAACATGATCCTCTCCTGCCTGCAGGGAAAGGAGAGTCTGGCCTTCGCCGATCTTTTCAGTAGCGGCATAAAACGCAACGAAATGATCGTCACCTTCCTGGCTCTGCTGGAACTGGTGAAGTTGCGCATGGTTCGTTTCATGCAGAACACCCGCCACGGAACCATCTGGCTCTTTCCTGCGGTTGTGCTTGACGAAACCGACGATCTGGACGTTGGCGAGGATACCCTTGGATATACATGAACTCACACCACTGGTCGAAGCCCTGATCTTTGCCGCCGACGGTCCGATCAAGCTGGAGCGCATGGCCGAGGCCCTGGATCTGGACCAGGCAGAAATCCTGTCTGCAATCGAAGCGCTGCAGGTCGACTACGCCGAGCACCCCCGCGGCTTCTTCATGCAGGAAGTGTCCGGAGGCTATCAGCTGAGGACCCGTCCTGAATACGCCGACTACTTAAGGAAGATCGGCCGTAGCCGGCCGTTCAAATTTTCCCGTCCGGCCCTGGAAAGCCTGGCCATAATCGCCTACCGGCAGCCGGTCACCCGCTCAGAAGTTGAGTATCTGCGTGGTGTCGATTCCGGAAGTGTTCTCAAAACCCTGCTTGAGAAGCGCCTGGTGAGAATCCTTGGCAAAAAAGATGTCCCCGGCAAGCCGATGATTTACGGTACGACCCGGGAATTTCTGGAACTGTTCGGATTGCCTGATCTCGCGGCGCTGCCAACCCTGCGTGAATTCAGTGAACTGGCTCCGGAAGAGGAAAACGGGGCGGTCAGGGCAGATCTGCCGTTGCTGATTGATCAAGATGGTTTGGCGGAGTTTTAAGGTCAGGGGACTGTCCCCAGAGAGTGTCCCCAGAGAGTGTCCCCAGAGAGTCCCCAGAGAGTGTCCCCAGAGAGTGTCCCCAGAGAGTGTCCCCAAGGAGTTGAGTCGGAGGCTTGAGGGTGGTTTTAAAAAAAACAGGCCGGCAACCAGAGAGGTTGTCGGCCTGAAAAGTGTAACACGTTGCGCTGTGCTGTTAACGACCGCCACGCTTCGATGCTTTGATCGGGTTGACCTTGACATCGGAGACCTTGACTTCGACTTTACGGTGGGTTGCAAAGTTGCAGAGACCGGTGGACCATTTTTTGAGAGGCGCGGGTGTCTTGATGCAGACAGGACCGATGGTGCCCTCAACAATATTGTCGCAACCTTCGCACATTTCGATTACGTTCTGGCAGCTGTTGCCCTCAAAGATGCAACCGCTTTTGCTCCAGAAAGTACATTCTGTACCGGGAAGAACTGTTTGACACTGCATAGGGTGCTCCTTTTTGTAACATGTTCTGCTTCCGAAAGAGGATTTTTACCCCTTTTTGCCAAGCTGTGTCAACCAAAAAGCACATTCTCATCATCATTGACCGGAGACTTCCGGTCGGGTAATTTGCCTGTATGAAAAAAACCAACGCCAGAATCCATGAGAGCTGGGAATCCATCTGCGGCAAGTGCGGTCGATGCTGTTATGAAAAAATAGATTTCGAGGGCCATATTTACTATACCGAGCAGCCCTGTGCATTCCTCGATCTCGAGACCAGGCTTTGCCGTGTCTATGCAGAGCGCGACAGTCAGCGTCCCGGCTGCATCCGCCTGACAGAGAAATCTGTCAAAAAAGGCTTTCTCCCGGCAGATTGCCCCTATGTCGCCGGGATCGAAAACTACCCGGCGCCGATCCTGCCGGGTGAGGACGGTGCAGAGGACTCCTGAGCGTGTCACAGCCGGCGCAAAAGAGCTGATGCATTGCCCTCTTTGCGTTCTCTGTTGTCGCCGTGCTCTGTGGTGAACGCTTGTCGTTAAAATCTTGACTGCGGACCGCAACATTCCGCATTTCTATGATAAACTTGCTGCGTTGAAATCATTATCATCGGGAGAGCGTAACATGAATCACATCAAGTTTGGCACCTCCGGCTGGCGTGGCATCCTCGCTGAAGATTTTACCCTGGATAATGTCCGGGTTGTTTCGCAGGCGATTGCTGATTTCCTGCGCGCAGAAAAATGTGGCGAGCTCGGGTTGGTGGTCGGTTATGACAGTCGTTTCATGGGAGAGCGCTTCGCCAGAGAAACGGCGCGGGTGCTTGCCGGCTCGGGGGTACCGGTTTTTCTCTGTAAACGCGACACACCGACCCCGGTTATCGCCCATGAAATTATGCGCCGCGGCACGGCAGGCGCCATCAACTTTACCGCCAGCCATAATCCCTACGAGTACAACGGCATCAAGTTTTCCACGGCCTGGGGCGGTCCGGCACTGCCTGAAGTGACCGCCGAGATCGAGCGCCTGGCCAATGCCATGCTCGGTCAAGTCTGCTATCGCGACATGCCTCTTGACCAGGCGGTTCGCGCGGGTCTGGTTGAAGAAATCGACCCCATGCCCGATTACCTTGCAAGCCTGCATGGCAAAGTCAATCTCGATGCAATCGGCCGGTCGGGGATGACGGTGGTGTTCGACCCGATGTACGGCGCCGGCCGCGATTACGTAGACAGCATGCTGGTGGAATCCGGCCTGCTGGTGCAGACGATCAACGGGGTTCGAGACCCGTACTTCGGCGGCCTGCCTCCCGATCCATCACCAAACCACCTCAACGATCTGATCACCCGGGTCAAGGGTGACAGGCGGATTGTGCTCGGCCTGGCAACCGACGGCGATGCCGACCGCTACGGCATCATTGACGCCGACGGTACTTTCATTGAGCCGAACTACGTGCTTGCGCTGCTCTACGATTACCTGATCCGCAGAAAAGGCGAGTCGGGCGATGCGGCCCGCTCGGTTGCCACATCGCACTTCATTGATGCCGTCGCCGCCCATCACGGCTATGCCGTGCGCGAAACGCCGGTGGGCTTCAAATACATCGGCGAATTCATCCGTGACAACGAGATAGTCATCGGCGGCGAAGAGAGCGCCGGGTTGAGCCTGCGCGGTCATGTGCCCGATAAAGACGGTGTGCTTGCCTGTCTGCTGGTCGCTGAAATGGTGGCCGTCGAAGGCAAGACGCTTGGTCAGCTGCTGGCGGATCTTTATCGTCGTGTCGGCGAGTTCCATACCGCCCGCAAGAACCTTCGGCTCTCCACGGAACTGGCAGCAAAAATCGGTGCAAAACTGGCCTCACCGCCCGATCAACTGGCCGGCAAATCGGTCAGGGAGCTGGTCACAACCGATGGCGTCAAGCTGATCCTTGAAGACGGCTCCTGGGCGCTCTTCCGCAAGTCGGGGACTGAGCCGGTAGTGAGAGTCTATACTGAGGCGGGAAACAAAAAAGAGTTGGAGCGCTTGACAGACGCAGCGGTGGGCTTTGTGGAAAGTTGATGGCTTAGCCATCCCATAATATTTTGGTCATTAGCCGAAAAGCACCATGGCGTGAATTTATTCTTGACAAATCATTTGATTACGTTTTATTTTTTTTGTAAATATTCATATTTCCTAGTGTTATGGCCAAGTCTTCCGAGATGAGAGGGTTGCAAGGGACAACCTTAGACGATACTCTGTCATATGTCTGAACATATACGTTGGTTTTGTTATTGCTGCAGGAGGGGGTCTTGCTTCAATTTCGCTGTATCATCACCACTCTGCAATTACCTGTAACTCCTTTGGTCCCTGTTGCCTATGTCGGACAGGCACGACCCGTTCCGGGATGGCGCTCTGCGGGCGTTCCGGACACCCCCCGCGCAGCCAGTCTTTTATCAGCACTTGTCTTTCGCAGTTCCTGCCGTCAAACAGAACCTTTACCTGGTCGATATTTACCTTTGAACGTCTTGCAAATATATCGTCGCCTTGTCACGTCGGTGCACGTATCAATCGTGGCGAGCAGGCAGTCAACTACTGTATTAAAAGAGGAGGTGAAGCCGATTAGCAGGCCGTCACGTTGAGATTATCCCGTATATGCAATGCAGTGCAATGCAGTGAAAGAACAGGAGGGGCATGCAATGATGGACCGGAGGGGGGTGCGGGATAATTTCATTCCTCTATGTAATTCAATGTCATGCTGTTGTGGCCCGCCTTTGCAGGCGGGCTTTTTTCGGGGTCAGGTCTACACATTTCACAAAAAATGCACCATGGCTGTCATTTATTGAAATCACATCTGATCAGGAGGGACGCATGGCTCGACCGTTACGAATTGAGTTTCCGGGGGCATATTATCATGTCATGGCGCGTGGCAACGAGAAGCAGACTATCTACAGAAGTTGCCGTGACCGCACAAAATTTCTCGAATACCTTGAATCGGCATCTGTCAGGTACGGAGCGAACATCCATTGCTACTGTTTAATGGACAATCACTACCATCTGTTGCTTGAAACACCCGATTGCAACCTGGCGCGGATCATGCGTCATATCAATGGTGCCTATTCAGCCTATTTCAACACCAGACACAGCCGTGTCGGACACCTGTTTCAGGGCAGGTATTGTTCTGTCCTTGTCGATGCCGATGCTTTCTGCCTGGCGTTGTCTCGTTACATTCACCTGAATCCGGTGAAAGAAGGCTTGTCAGCAAGCCCTGCGTCCTATGAATGGAGCAGTTATCAGTATTATATGAATAGTCATGAAGCGCAGAAATGGCTGCAGACAGACTTTTTGCTATCAATGATGGGCGATTGCGCCGACAACAGAAGGAGGTATCAACGTTACGTTGAATCAGGTGATGAGGTTTTCAACAATCTTTACGCCAGTAAGTTCTCATCTATGGCAGTTCTTGGCCGGATGGAATTTGTCGACGAGATCAAAGGAAAACACCTGTCGACTCAGCACGTCAGCCGCGATCTGCCGGCAACCAGGGAATTGAGA
>JBPPMB010000082.1:0-19933 GCA_051305855.1 Desulfuromonadales bacterium | reverse complement strand
ACTTTGGGGGTGATGGCCTGCTTGCGAGCAAAGGTCAGTAGTTGCCGGGTGAGTTCAGCTGCACGATTGGCCGCTTTACGGTTTTCCTCTAAATCAGAAATCAATGGGCTTGCGGGGTCCAATTTCCTGAGAGCCAGTTCCGTGTGACCGAGGATGACACCGAGTATGTTGTTAAAATCGTGAGCCACGCCGCCCGCCAGTTGGCCGATCGACTCTATCTTCTGGGCTTGCGACAACTGGATTTGCAATTGTTCTTTCTCATATTCAGATTGTTTACGCTCGGTGATATCTGAAATGAGCCCATGCCAGAGAGTGCTTCCATCGTCCAACCGTTCAGGGTGAGCCTGAGACCAGCGCCAGCGAAGACCCTGCCGAGGTAGAATGACTCTGAATTCGCAATAAAAGGTTTTCAGAGTTTGGGCCGAGACCTGAATTAGATTGGCAACCATATCGTAATCGTCAGGATGCAAACGACCGAAGGCAGGCGTAGCATCTTCCTGCACTTCTTCAGGGGACACCTCATAAATATCGTTCATACCGGGGCTCGAATATGGGAAAGCGGAACTTCCATCCGGGAACAAACGATATTGGTAAATAACCCCTGGTACTAAACGAGCGAGTTTTGAAAGGAGATTGTGGCTTTGTTCGAGTTTTTCCTCGGATTGTTTCTGTTTGGTAATATCGTTAAAAGTCACCACCGCACCGATGACGGCATCGTCCTTTCTGATGGGGTGCGACCAGACCTCTGCTGTAAAACTTGTACCGTCAGCTTTCCAGAGGTGATCATTTTTAATATGAACTTTTTCCCCATGTTGGAATGACTCAAAAATCTGACATTCCCCGGCCGGATTCGGCAAACCTTCAACAGTTGAATGATGGATTACCTCGTGCATGTTTCGCCCAAGCAACTCCTCATCCGAACGGTAGCCTAGAATATTCAGGCAACTCTGGTTGCAGAACGTGCAATTGCCAAACGGGTCAAGGCCATAAATGGCTTCAGCGGCCGAATCAAGGATCAACCGGGTCTTCTCTTCGCTATTTTTCAGTTCCAGTTCTTTCTTCTTTAGCTCGGTGATATCCCGCAGGAACGCAACATAGTAGATGTCATCTTCATTGTGGGTTTGAGCGGTGACCTCAACATCAAAAAGACGACCGTCCTTACGTCGATGTTGCGAGAGGAACCGGACATTTCCCAAGTCTTTTAACTTCTCCAGATGGGCAATTGTGTCTTCGGGGCTTTCGATGTTCTCGACATCAGAGATGCACATTGTCAGCAGCTCTTGCTTACTGTAACCACTCATCAGACAATAGGACTCGTTAACTTCCAAAAAACATCCCTTTTTATCGACAAACCAGATGCCGTCCATGGCTGTCTGAAAAATTGTTCTATGCCTTTCTTCGCTCTTTTGCAGGGCCTCTAATGCCTTTTTGATTTGTATGATGTCCGTAAATATATAAAGGATATAATTTTCTTCATTTTTTCTGAAAGTAGATATAACACCTTCAAACCAGACTTCTTTACCGAAGGTATTCGTGGTGCGAATTTCTTTTTTAATGGAAACGCCCGTTCTAAACACCTCTTCCATATCAGCTAATATCTCGGTCTTTTTGTAGGTCTCCATCTCCCTGAAATTCAGTTTGAGCATTTGCTCGTGAGAGGCCCCTACAATGATTTCAGCGGCAGGGTTCGCCTGAACACACTGCCCTGATTCTTTAAAGACTAAAATCCCGACCGGAGAGTTTTCAATGATGATTTGGTTGAAGTTATTGGCTTCGGTGATTTCCCGTTCTGCCTTTTTGCGTTCGGTGATGTCTCGGGAAATACCCACAAGACCAATGGCCTGCCCATCTGGTCCAAGAATAGGGGCTTTCACCGTATCGAGTACCCGCTGCTCGCCAGAGACCGGACTGGTAACCCAGTCCTCGGTATGAACAGCGGTTCTGTTCTCTAAGATATTTTGGTCATCTTTTACAATGGCTTCTGCCTGCGCTTGGCCGAAGAAATCAAAATCAGACTTACCAATCTGTTCAGATTCAGCAAGGCCGGTAAATGCTTCTGAAACCTTATTGCAGCCGATATAGGTACTGTTACGATCCTTGAAGTAGATCAAGTCCTCAGCAGAGTCAATGACTGTGCGCAGAAGAGCCTTCTCTTTTGCTAGATTTTCTTCTGACTCTTTGAGAGCGCTGATGCAGTTACCAATAGCAAGAATCTCTATGATTTCTCCCTGTTCATTCAGGATTGCTTGGTTCGTCCATGCTATCCAGACAGTCTTACCCTCTTTTGTGACATTTTCATTTTCAAAAACCACATGCTCAGCAGGGATTTCTAAAATATTCTTTACGAGACTTGAGAGGTCTCTTCCAGTACTTTCTTCTAGATTGGGGATTAGACACCCGACCTTTTGTCCAATCAGTTCTTCAGACGAATAGCCAAAAAACCGGAGCCCAACTTTGTTTATATACCGGATAATTCCTTCATTGTCCCAACGGACAATAATGCTATTGGAGGCTTCATAAAGTTCCCTTTCATTTCGTGTCACCATACTTGTTCCTCAACCCAAGAACGTGTCATGTTGGCGTATCTAAAAAACATCGACACTTAAAACAAAAACCGCCAGTCAGCACGTAACCAACAATAGCGGTCGCAAAAAATACGGTTCTGTTTGCCTGCATCATTCCATCCCCATGGGACATGTCAAAATGAGGCATAATTAACCTACGCTAGAATCATAGCCCAGTAAAGGTTTCTTTCTTATTTATCCTCCTGCATTGGTTGACAGGTATCAAATTGGCAGAAATGCGAAATTCTTGCTACCCCTGCAATCCAAGAATCTGGATACCGTCATTAATCCGTCCTGGCAGTCGTGACTTTTGAGACTTTAGTCAAAAGGCTCAGCCTTCCTCCGTGACCTGTTCCAATACTTCAGACAATTGATTCATGCTATATGGCTTCGAAGCAACCCCCTTGAAGCCGTGGTCAGTGTAGTTCGCGGTGATTGGGTCATCGGCATATCCTCTGGAAACTATCATTTCGGCCACCGGATCAATCCGTTCGATCAGTTCTGATCGATTCCAGTTTCTGTTGGGCCAAGCGCAGATCTTCGTTCTGCATCTCCAGCTCAACCTGATGCACCTGCAACTCATGCAGCAGGCGCTTTACGTCAGTGCCAGCGGTGGGTGATGGTTGCGAAGCTACCTTCAACTCGGCCTTGCGGCGCAATTCTTTGGTGCTGTTTCTGCTTTGAGTATTATCGGCCATGGTGTGCCCCCTGGTTAACCGGAAACCTGTGTCTTCAATCTTGCAATTTCTTCCCGCAAACCATCCTCGACCTGCTTGGCAGCGGTGATGTCGTTGCAGGTGATCACGACCCCGTTGATCTTCTGGTCCATGGTGCGGTACGGCATGATCCGTACCAGAACCCAACGGCCATCAACGGTTGATACCTGGTTTTCCACCGAGATCAGCTTCCTGAGCACATCCTGTACATGGTCATACAGTTGCGGATAGTTGATGTTTGAGACGATATCGGTCAGCGGTCGCCCCACATCGCCGGGGATCAGCTTGAACAGCCGGTTGGACCCGCTGGTGAAACGGCGAACCTGCAGTTTATTGTCCAGGAAGATCGTGACGATTTCGGTGCTGTTCAGCAGGTTCTCCATGTCGTCGTTAGCCTGCAGGTAATCATCCAGCCGGGCGGACTGCTCGGCGTTGACGCTCTGCAGCTCCTCGTTCATCGATTGCATCTCTTCCTTCGAAGTAGTCAGCTCTTCGTTGCTGGACTGCAGCTCCTCATTAGTGGTCTGCATCTCCTCACGGGTGGTACGCAGCTCTTCACGATTTTTCAGTAGCTCCTGTTCAAGCTCTTCAACATGGGTGCTGTCCGCCAGCTTACCGGCACGTCTGCGTTTTACCTTGGGCGGCAACAAGACATCCTTGAAGGCGATCATCGCCATCCCGCGCAGGGCTTCAGGGGTTGCAATCTTTACTATCGTCATATCCACGGCCTGAATGTTTTTGTCAACTCCGGCCAGCTCACCTCGGGCGGTGACCGGTTCACTCTGCCGCAGTGCCTGACTGAAGGCACTTCCCAGTTTGTACTGCAGCCCTTCGCGGACCATGGCAAAGATGTTCAGGTTGGCTTTGCCGGCGGCCGGTTCGAGGTACTTGCCGGTTTTTCCGCTGATGTAAACGATGTCCCCCTGATCATTGACCAGCACCGTCGGTGCTGAGAAGTGTGCAGGATGAGAGCGTCAGCCAGGTGCTGGAGGCCGTCGACTGTGTTACGCATAAGGGACTCCTGGTACGGTGATGTCGGCCGGTTGAAGGTTGTCGTGGTAGGGTAGGTCATCGCCCCGTTGCGGAGCATGGTTGTGCTGCGCGAGAAGAGCTTCGATTTGACTGCAACGGCACTGAACAGGTCGGCCTGGGAACCAGTGGTCTCTGCGCTGCCGAGGAAAAGTAGGCCGCCCGGTTTCAGGGAGTAGTGGAACAGCGGCAGCAGTTGCTTCTGCAGGTCGGTGGACAGGTAGATCAGCAGGTTGCGGCAGATCAGGATGTCCAGCTTGGTAAAGGGTGGGTCCATGATGGCGTTCTGCTGAGCGAAGGTGACCATTTCGCGGACATTCTTGTCTATCCGGTAGCTGTTGTCCTCTTTGACGAAGAAACGCTTCAGCCGTTCTGGCGAGACATCGGCCGTGATCGTGGCGGGGTAGATCCCCCGGCGGGCCTTCTCGATGGCATCGGCATCGAGATCGGTAGCAAAGATCTGCAGTGAGTAGTTTTCCGGCTGCTGCGTCTGATCCAGAACCTCCCGAAACAGCATGGCAAGCGAATAGGCTTCCTCTCCTCTCGAACAACCGCACGACCAGGCCCGCAGGGTGCCTCCTTCAGGATAGCTTGCCAGGATCTTCGGCAGAGCTTCGGTCTTCAGTTCATCCCACATGACAGAGTCACGAAAGAAGCTGGTGACGCCGATCAGAAGTTCCTTGAAGAGCAGCTCCACCTCTTGAGAGTTTTTCTGCAGAAAACGAGCATATTCGGCAAGCGAAGCAAGCTTATGGATGCTCATGCGCCGTTCGATCCGGCGCAAGACCGAGGTGGGTTTGTAAAGTGAGAAGTCGTGCCGGGTCCTGGCTTTGAGGATCGCGGCGATCTTTTCAAAGTGACTCTGATCCATGTCCTGCTGACCCTGCTTGGCCTCCCTGCCAGGTGCGGCATAACCAAGGAAATCGATGATCCGCGCCGGCAGTTCCTCTGCCGGAGCAACGATGTCGGCATAGCCTGCATCGATAACGCTTCTGGGCATACTGTCAAACTTGGCTGAAGCCGGTTCCTGCACCAACGTCAGGCCACCCTGCTCCTTAATGGCTAACATCCCCAGGGTGCCGTCCGAACCCATGCCGGAGAGGACCACGCCGATGCTCTGCTCGGTGCCATCTGCCGCCAGCGAGCGCAGTAAGGTGTCTATCGGCAGCCGCAGTCCACGTTTTACATTAGGGGCCTCAAGATGCAGAGTCCGGTTGCCAATGGTCAGATCCTTATTGGGGGGGATGACATAGACGCAGTTGGGCAACACCGTGATCGTGTCATTGACCTGCTGGACCTTCATGGTGGTGTAGCGTTGCAGAAGTTCTGGGAGATTGCCGCTGTGATCAGGTGAGAGGTGTTGAACGATAACAAAGGCCATGCCGCAGTCGCTGGGGACCTGGCGTAAAAACAACTCTAAGGCCTCGAGGCCACCAGCAGAGGTGCCTATGCCGACGATGGGGAAAATTGGCGGGGGTCTCTCCGAACTGGCGGCCGGTTTTGCTTTTTTGCCCTTCATAGAGTCCTCCAGATGAGAACAAAACCGGTGCAAGAGAAAGCCGCTACGCCGACTTATACGGGTATCATCTGATCGTGGGTAGTCAAATAACCATGATGATCATTCTATCAAATTTAATTTAAATCCACAGGAAAATAGCGAAACATCACAGGGACAGTTCAAAACAAGCTAGGTACATTTTCACGGATGGCCTGTGGTCATCTTTCGTTGTACCTCCTGTATTCTCAGATACCCACATAAATAATATATTTTTAATCTTATCCAGCCACCAAAGTATGTCAAAGAGATGTGTGTATTATTTATGCTACTACATTGTCTGAAGGGTGTGAAATTGGCGAGTTTGCGAAATTCTTACTATCCCTGACTTAAAAGAAAATGGCCATCCGAAGTTGATCCAGGTGACCATTATTTTGTCTTCCTAAATGTCTCTATCAATAACACGCCAGTTATCGTCTCGGCAGTCGTGACTTATCAGAAACTTTCCCCACCTTGAAGCTCTACTTTTAGCCTGTCTACAAATAGAGAAGCTTACGATTCCAACCTTGTCGCCGGGAAAAGGCGGACATCTCATTTCCAATTTCTATTGGTTAAAGGAGGCCCTGCAGTGATTCTCGTGACTGCTCAAATGTAGTTTTGACCGCATCAATCCATTGCGGAGAGAATCTTTGCCCATCCGTGAGCCATGGCAACAGGCTGTTGACCGCTTCGGTAATCCCCCCGGTCTGGTCACATACGGCTGACACAATCAGGGCGCCGGTTCCCTTGAACCGCCCCTGCAACTCGCTGTCTGTGGATTGGTAAAACTCCGTTGTCAGGCTCTTGAAAACTGGCTCGGAGATGCACTTGAACCTCTCCCCCTTAAGTTTCCCTGCAGCCTCCAGCAACCCGCTGTATTGGTTGAGTTTCTCCGGTACGGCTGCGGCCAGTTCATCATGCAGTAACTCGAGTTGGCGTTCCAGGGTAATGCGCGGCATCCCTCGGTTGCCAAGCACCCGCCCCAACCACTCGACCTGGCTTAAGAGTTGTGGATCCGGCAACTCGGCGAGACTTGCCAGCCAGGAGGCATCACTCTTGGCAAAGCTTCGTCCCCGCTCCTGATAGCGCTCGTCAAAATATGGATATTCCTCGCGACATCTCCTGGCCGCGGTCACTGCCGCCTCGATCACCTTTGCATCTCCTGGAACCGCATGGTCGCCGGCCTCCGGGTTGAGCATGCCAGCCGTATAAGCCCTGGCACTTGCAATGGGATAGAAGGTCAGGAAAAGCGCCTCCAGCTGGTCGAAGAAATCAAGGGCAACCTGGATAAGGCGGGACTGCCCTTCCCGACCAATGGCGAGAGCATTCATGGCGCCACAGAACTCCTGCCAGTATTCGTGGGTCCTGCCGCCATAACCGGCGTAATAATGTGCACATCCCGATGTCTTGCCGCCAAAAATTTTCAAGACATCCGGGAGATGAACGGCATTGCCAAGGGTGGTTCCTTCCAGCACATAAAGTATGCCCAGCAGATCGCTCGGCTGCTCCACCCGATAGCGCCGGATGCACTCGGCAATCTTGCGTGTATGTTCGAGGGAAGCTTCAATCTCGGGTATCAGCAGCGGATCGAAAATGCTGAGATCCTTCCTGAGGTGAACCAGTCTGGACGGCCTGTCCAGCAAAAGGGTCCTGATTTCACTGGAACCGACTAGAGACAATTCGTGATCAAGCGTCCCCTGAATGACCGCCATGGCCCGCAGCTGGGCGACATAGCTATCCAGAGGGAGTTGACCGTCCGTCAGTGCCGTAATGAATGGGAGCGCCTCCATGCGGGCATGACAATCACGGATTGCTTCCTTCAGCGAGTCCATCAGGGGAGTGTTTTGCGGTTGTTCCATTCTGCTTACCTCCAAACAATTAATGCCGGCAACAGGTTACGTCAGCTTCCAGGCAGGCCTTTTTTCGTCAACGGGCAGTGATGTCTTTGCAGGTCCGCTCAATGGCCTCGCTCAGGTTGAGAGCAACCAGGCAGTCTTGAAGATCCTCAGGCAGAGTCTGAAGTGTTTTAAAGGCGCCACCACCGAGCATGATACGTACCGAATCGCCGAAATCCCTTCGCACAGCATCCACCAGCTGGATCACTTTGGGTATATTAAAAAGCATCGTTGAGGAGATGCCGAAGAGGTCGGCGCCATGCTGTCGGATTGACTGCACCACTCCTTCCGGCGGGACGTTGGTCCCCAGGAACAGGACATCCCAACCATCGGCCTCCAGGATATCCGCCACCATGTTGGCGCCAACCTGGTGCAACTCACCCTGCACTCCGGTCATGACCAGCTTGCCACGCTGCACGTCGGAGATCTCCAGATGCTGGTAGAGATTTGACATGACATACTGGGTGATGGCAGTCCCCATGTGCTCGTCGGCAACCGTGATCTGATTGGACTCCCACAGCCGGCCGATCTCGTAGAGCGCTTCCTGAAAAACGTCCATGTAGATGCCCGGGATAGGATACCCGCTTCGGTAGGCATCCATGATCAACTCCAGGGCGTGCTTGCGTTTGCCGGCCAGAATCTCCTGCAGGTACTCCTCACGCAGTACCATTTTGGCTTGAACCACTCCGGGCATGGACATGGACCCTCCTTCTGCTTCAGTCTTTTCTCAACTGAGCCTTGAATTTAGCTGCACAATCAGGGCAATAACCGTGACTGAGGAACATCGTGTTCTTTTTCAAATAATTGACGACATCCTCCCAGGAAGTATCGGTGGTTTTTACCTTGCCGCACTCCATGCAGATTGGCAGAACCTCCTGAATCTTGCGCAGGTGCCAGAAAGATTGATTCAGATGATCGTAAGCTGACTTGAGAGTCTGATTATCTTCCTCAAGACTTGTTTTGGTCTCTTCCAGGGATTCTATCAGTGCAGCGGAATCATCTGCATTTTGGTTCAACTGGCTCAGTTGATGAATGAGGCGCCGGTTCTCTTGCAGCAGATGATGACGTTCCGCGATCGGTTTCAAGATACTGAGAAGTTTGCCGGCATCCCAAGGCTTGGTGATGTACTGGACGATTTGCCCCTGGTTGACGGCCTCGACGACCGCTTCGAGGTCCGCATAACCGGTCAACAAAATTCGTGCGGTGTCTGGACTAGACTTGGCCACCTTGGCAAGCAGCTCGGCACCGCTCATCACAGGCATTCGCTGATCGGAAATGACCAGTGAGAACATGTCATGAGACTCCAGCAGACGTTGCGCCTCCGCCACATCCGAGGTAGCAAAGATGTGAAAATCCTTACGCAGTAGATCAGCCAGGCTATTGAGAACCTCATTCTCATCATCAACAATCAGAATCTTGGGTTTTTCATGATTACCAACTTCAATCACTCTTGGTCTCCTTCATTCGTTTGATCCAGTTCCACCCGGTTTCGGCCATACTTTTTGGCCCGGTAGAGGGCCCGGTCAGCACGCTCAAAAAGGGTCGCCGACTGGTCGCCGGGCGTCAGTGAAGCAACGCCAAAGCTGGCTGTCAACTTGCGGGAAATCCCTTCAATGTCGAGAGCGGCTATGGCAGCCCGGAAGCGCTCGGCTGCCACTCCTCCGTTTTTCAGGGTCGCCCCCGGCATCATCACCAGAAACTCCTCACCGCCATAACGGGCGACAAGGTCATAAGGCCTTGCCTGGCTGGCGACTGTGGCGGCCATGACCTGGAGGACTTTATCACCAACGGCGTGACCGAAGGTGTCATTGACCGATTTGAAATGGTCGACATCGAGTAGGACGACGGTTAGGGGGAGACCGAGGCGGGTCACCCGTTCGGCTTCCCGGACCAGGGTCTCGTCCAGGCTGCGACGGTTTGCAACACCTGTCAAGGCATCGAGATAGGCGAGGTCGGAAATCGTCCGGTTGGCCGCCTCCAGATCCCGGGCTCGTTCTTCTAGCTGCAGTGTCCGCTCTTTAACCCGCGCCTCAAGTTCATTGTTGATTCGACGCAGATCCTCGACAAGCCGGCGGTTGTCCCGCAGCAGACGATTGTGCTCCATCGCCTTGCCGATGACCGCCTCCAACTCCTGACCGCGCCAGGGCTTGGTTAGGTAAAAGAAGATCTGCCCCTGGTTGACCGCCTGGATGACCGCATCGATGTCGGCGTACCCGGTCAAAATAATACGAACCACATCCGCATCGATCAGGCAGACTTCGGCCAGCAGTTGGGACCCGGTCTTGCCCGGCATCCGCTGGTCCGCGACAATGACTGAGATATCGTGGCTCTGCAGCAACGTCAGCGCCTCTTCAGCGCTGGTGGCGGTCACAACCTGGTAGTCGCGGCGGAACTGGTCGGCGAGGGAGGTGGTGATCTCCCGCTCGTCATCGACGACTAGCAGAACCGGCTGCCGGGCGACTTCGGCGTTGACCGCAGACGGTGCCGCAATAGCTGAGGAGAACCCTTTACTGAGGGCCATGGGTGGTTTCCTTTTGGGAATGCTTCTCATCGAGCGGCCGGTGAGACGGAAGCAGTAGCCGCACCGTCGTTCCCGCACCAAGTTGGCTGTCGATTTCGATTCGCCCGGCGTGGGCAGCCACAACCTGATGGGCGATGCTCAACCCGAGCCCTGTCCCAGAACCGACCGGTTTGGTGGTAAAGAAGGGGTCGAAAACCTTGCTTAGGTGTTCTGAGGAGATACCGACCCCCTGATCTTCTACCACCACAACAGTCCAGTCGCCTTCCTGGCGGGTGGCGGCCCGGACCACTGTACCGCGTGGACTTGCCTGGATGGCATTGGCCAGGACATTGCTGATCGCCTGGTTGAGCGGCCCGGGCGAACAGAGCAGCGGCGGCAGTTCGGAAAAATCGGTTTGCACCGTCACTCCGTACTCCTGCTGCAGGGGGCCAAGAAAGCGCAGTGTCGATTCAATCCCTTCTGTCAGGTCACAATCTTTCCGTTCCCCTTCGTCGAGCCGGGAGAAGTTCCGCAGGTCGAGAACGATCTTCTTTACCCTCTCGAGCCCTTCGATATTGGCCTCCAGCTTGCGCGGCACCGCTTCAGCCAGGTATTCGAGCCCGACCTCTTCTGCCCTGGCAACGATCCCGGCGTGGATAGCAGGCGAGAGCTCGGCGATTTCCGGCAGAAGATCGCCAAGGGTATTAATAAAGACAAGCAGGTCGTCAAAATCGCGCTTAAGGACCTGCTCGTTGCCAAGCACAAAAGCGAGAGGGTTATTGATTTCGTGGGCGATCCCGGCTGTCATCTGTCCCAGGGAGGCCATCTTCTCTTGGTGCACCAGCATCGCCTGGGTCTTCTTCAGATCGTCCAGCGCCTTGCTCAGCGCCCGCCCTTTGCGAATATTCTCGCGTGAGAGGACTGAAAGCTGGTTATTGAGCTGGAGCAACTCTTTCTGGAGCGCCTGATTATTCTCCCTCGGAGGTTCTCCAAGGAGCAGAAACCCGTCCGCCAGAGAGTCGAGTCTGCAGTTGAGGGAGTGTGGAATCTGGTCGTTACCAACCCAATTTAACATCATGACTTTCCCTGGTGAGGAGACGCCTGCTGACATTGAATTGGAGATTGATGCACCATCCGGTTCGGTAAGATAACAGAGGATACTTTTCCCCGTAATTTCACTTCTGTCAATATTTATAAGGTCTAACAGTGCCTGATTGGCAAACCGGATGGTTCCGTCGCTCCCCAAAATTGTGAAGAGTACCGTTCCGGAGTTCTTTAGAAAAGAGGCCACAGTCGGCAACGCCATCTGTAAATGATCCTCAACCTCTCTCACCGTTAGCTTATTCATTCCTTTAACCTTTAGGCTTTCATCTCTTTGTCTTTATCGTAATGTCATTGACAAGTTCATGTGTATTTACAAGATAAACCCCGCCTATTTATGGTTGGCGTGTATTCATCTTTTATCGTACCCCCTGTTGCCTCACATACCTACACAAATAAGACATTTCTGCCCTAAATCAATCGAAGGCTTGGACAAAGAAATTTGTTTCTTATTAATACTGCTGCATTGGTTGATAGGTATGGAATTGGCAGAAATGCAAAATTATTGCTAACCCTGCAATCCAAGAATCTAGCGGCCGCCATTAATCCGTCCTGTCAGTCGTGAATTTTGGGAGACTGAATAACGTTTGAGTTAAGCGACAGGCTTGACAGGGCCCAACCACTTAAACGAATTTTTGGGCGCAGTTGTGCTTTCATTTTGGCTCCCAGGACTTCTTCGTGACTGGCCAATGAACGCTAAACGCCCGATGGAGGCTTGGAGGTCATCATCTTCTTCCCGTCAATCTTGCGCCCATCGACGATGAAAGTTCCATCACCAACAGCGTGAACCGCGCGCTTCTCCTTACGTGCGGTATCGACGTATGCGACAATCGCCACTAGCACAACAATGTTGTGCTTTTTAACAATGTCGTCGACCTTACACTCAATGTTGGCGAGGCCCTCCTCGATTAATGGCGGCTTGACGACATTGCCCGGTGCCGGGGTGAGCTTGAATCTGGCAAACTTGTCTGTGCCGACTCCCGAGCACGTCCCTATACCGACCACCTTATCCAGCATATCAACCGTGGGAATGGTAATTACGCATTCCCTATTCTTGCGCAACGCCGCGAAAGAGTGCTTCCATTCACCCGTGGTGATGGCAAACACCGGCGTGAAGTCCATCACCATGGTCCAGGAGATCGTCATGATGTTGTTTTTCTCGCCGTCATTGGTCGTCTAACAACAGACCCTGGTTCCCGCACGGTAAAGACCTTAACCAGTTTCAACTGACGCATGAGAAAACCTCGTGATACGCCTTCTTCCGATGGTCAGGCAGTTCTCGCACGTTCGATTTCATTGCGATGCCCAACGGTGAGCGGGCTGGAGTTGCCCTTTGCACACCAGTCACGGCATGTTAACCGGGTCCGGCCCCGGCCTTAACTGGCTGAAACTCAGTGCTTCAACCCCGAATAGCGAAGCCGCCCCTTCTTTAAATCCCGCACCTTCATGAGCACGAAAATTACCGGAGTCATGATCAGCACATGCACGGTGGACGAGATCATGCCACCAATCATCGGCGCCGCGATCGGCTTCATGACGTCGGCGCCGGTTCCCGTCGACCACATGATCGGCACCAGACCGATCAGGGTGACGGCGACGGTCATCAGCTTCGGCCTAAGCCGCAGCACCGCCCCTTCGTAGGCGGAGTCATAGATGTCCTGCTCCGTCACCGGCCCTTTGAGGAGGCGCTTGTCGAGAGCTTCGTGCAGATAGACGACCATCACCACCCCGGTTTCGACGGCGACTCCGTAGAGGGCTATAAAGCCGACCCAGACCGCCACCGACAGGTTGTAGCCAAGGAGCCAGACCAGGTAGACGCCGCCAATCAGGGCAAAGGGGACTGACAGCATGACCATCGAGGCTTCGAGGGCCGAGCGGAAGGTGAAGTAGAGGAGGACAAAGATAATCAGGATCCCTGCCGGTACCAGCAGTTTGAGGCGGGCCTTGGCGCGAATCTGGTTCTCCCATTGTCCCGACCAGGCGACGTAGTAACCGGGGGGAAGCTTCAGGTCGCGCTCAAGAATCTCCTTGGCCTCGGTGACGAAGCCGCCCATGTCGCGGCCGCGGACGTTGAGAAAGACCAGGGAGCGCAGCAGTCCCCCTTCGCTGTTGATTTCAGGGGCGCCGGTGGTGGTCTCGATCTTGGTGACCAGCGCCATCGGCACCTGGGTACCGTTCATGCCGGAGACGAGAATGCGCTGCAGGTCGGGGAGGTTGTCACGCAGCTCGCGTAGGTAGCGCAGGCGAATCGGGAAGCGGTTGCGCCCTTCCACCGAGGTGGTCAGAGCTTCACCGCCCAAAGCGGTCTCGATGACGTCCTGGATGTCGCCGACGCTGGCGCCGTAGCGGGCCGCTGCCTGGCGGTCGACCTCGATGTCGATGTAGTTGCCGCCGGTAACCCGTTCGGCGACGACGTCTGCGGCGCCGGGGACTTTTTTCAGGATCGTTTCGGCGGAGATCGCCAGCTCCCTGAGGACGTCGAGGTCGCTGCCAAAGAACTTGACACCGAGGTCGGTGCGGACGCCGGTGGAGAGCATGTTGATGCGGTTGATGATCGGCTGGGTCCAACCATTGCGCACGCCAGTCTGCTTGAGTTTGCCGTCAAGTTCGGCGACCAGGTCATTCTTGGTCATCCCGGGGCGCCACTCTTCCTTCGGCTTGAGGATGATGATGCTCTCGAACATGGAGACCGGCGCCGGGTCGGTCGAGGTTTCGGCCCGGCCGACCTTGCCGAGCACATGATCGACCTCGGGGACGCTCTTGATGATCGCGTCCTGGACCTGCAGGAGCCGTTTGGCCTCGCTGATGGCGATATTCGGCAACGTCACCGGCATGTAGAGGAGCGACCCCTCATCCAGCGGCGGCATGAACTCGCTCCCCAGGGAGATGAACATGGGCACAGCCACCAGCAGACCGAGCAGGTTAAGGATGATGGTGGCCTTCTTCCACTTGAGGGCCCAGCGGATCAACGGCGAGTAGAGCCGGATGCAGAAGGTCGAAACCGGGTTTGCGCTCTCCGGGGGCATCTTGCCGCGCAGAAAGTAGTACATCAGCACCGGCACCAGGCTGATGGCGAGGAACGCAGAACCGATCATGGAGAAGGTCTTGGTGAAGGCCAGCGGGTGGAAGAGCTTCCCTTCCTGCCCTTCGAGGAGAAAGACCGGGACGAATGAACAGATGATGATGGCCAGAGAGAAGAAGATCGGCCGTCCGACCTGCCGCGCCGAGGCGATAATCACCTCGAGACGCTGGGCCTTGCGCTGCTCCGGCTCAATTTCAGAGAGATGGCGGTAGCCGTTTTCGACCATGATGATGCCGGCGTCGACCAGCACGCCGATGGCGATGGCGATCCCCCCCAGCGACATGATGTTGGAGCTCACACCCATCAGGTTCATGGCGATGAAGGCGAAAAGCACGGCGAGGGGAAGAGTCAATACGACCACAAGCGCGCTCTGGAAATGCAGGAGGAAGGCGAGGATGACCAGCGACACGGCGATGGTCTCCTCGGTCAGGGCGCGCTTGAGGGTGTGTATGGCCCGCTCGACCAGATCGGAGCGGTCGTAGCGGGGGACGATCTTCACCCCGGGGGGGAGGCCCTTTTCGAGAGCGGCGATCTTGGTCTTGACCTGGTCGATGACGCTCTGGGCGTTTTCCCCATAGCGCATGACGACGATGCCGCCGACCACCTCGCCGGTGCCGTCCAGGTCGAGCAGACCACGCCTGATGGCGCCGCCGACCTGCACCGTGCCGAGGTTGCGCACGTAAACCGGCACGCCGCCGGGACTGACGTCAACGACGATATCTTCAAGGTCCGCCGTGGAGCGGACGTAGCCGCGGGCGCGGATCTGGTATTCGGCATCAGACTGCTCGATGAGCCGCCCGCCGACGTTGTTGTTGGCGCGGCGCACCGCTTCCATCACCTGATTGGTGGAGATGTGGTAGGCGTAAAGTCGGGCAGGGTCGAGGTCGATCTGGTACTCGCGCACGTAACCGCCGATCGAGGCGACCTCCGCCACGCCGGGGACGGTGTTGAGCTGGTAGCGCACGAACCAGTCCTGCAGTGTGCGCAGCTGCTCGAGGTCGTAGCCGGCCCCCTCGATGGTATACCAGAAGACGTGTCCGACCCCGGTGCCGTCCGGGCCGAGGGTCGGCGTCACCCCCGGCGGGAGGAAGGAGCCGGCGTAATTCAGTCGCTCGAGCACCCGGGTGCGCGCCCAGTAGATATCGGCCGAATCCTCGAAGATGACGTAGATCATGGAGAAGCCGAAGGCGCTCGAGGCCCGCACCGCCTTGACCTTGGGCAAGCCCTGCAGGTTGACCGCGAGGGGGTAGGTCACCTGGTCCTCGACCACCTGGGGGGAACGGCCGGGATACTCGGTGAAGACGATGACCTGGTTGTCCGACAGATCGGGGATGGCATCGACCGGCGTACGCAGCACCGCCCAGACGCCCCAGATGGCGAGAGACGCAAAGAGGAGCAGGATGACGCCCCGGTTGCGGGCGGAATAGTCGATGATTTTTTCGATCATGCAATCGATCCGATGTCTGGTTGTTGAGAAGCTCTATGCGCTCGGACTGACTCCGGCGGCTCGTCGACGTCAGTGCTGATGTTCACCCGGCTTGGTGGCAGGATCGGCTCCGGGTTTGACCTCGGCGGGCGCGGCCTGCTCTGCGTTCTGGGCGCTGTGCCCGGCATGGGCGTTGCCGCCGGGGCCACGCAGCTGGGCCTCGCTGTCGATCAGGTAGCTGCCGGAGACGGCGATGGTGTCGAAGTTATCCACACCGGCAAGGATCTGCACGCGGTCTCCGAGGCGCGCACCCACCTTGACATCGCGGGGGGTAAACAGGCCTGCTTTCTCCTGCACCCAGACGACCTTGCGCCGGCCGGTGTCGATGACCGCCGTGACCGGGACCGTGTAGCCGGTGCCGAGTTCTTCGTGCAGGGTGCCTTCGACATACATGTCGGGTTTGAGGCGCAAGCCGGGGTTGGGCATCATCACCCGCACCTTGACCGTGCGCGTCTGCGCGTCGAGGAAGGGGTAGATGTAGCTGACCTTGCCGACAAATTGCTCGTCGGGGTAAGACTGGGAGGTGATGGTGACCTGCTGGCCGATGGCCACCGCAGGAAATTCGTTTTCATAGAGGGCCAACTCGACCCAGACCGTCGACAGGTCGGCGACGCTGAACAAAGCTTCGCCCTCGGCAACATACTGCCCTTCCACCACCAGCTTTTCGATGACCACGCCGGAGAGCGGGGTCGAGATCGGCAGTTGCACTACTGGTTCGCCTCCCTGTTCAAGGGCGACGAGCTGACTTTCGCTTACCCCCCAGAGCTTGAGGCGTTGACGTGCTGAAGAGACCAGCCCCGCGCCGTTGGCGGCGATGGCGGCGATGCGCGATGCCTTGAGCTCTTCGGCACTCCTCAGCGCGAGCAGATACTCCTGCTGCGCCGCGACTAGCTCGGGGGCGTAGATGAGGGCCACGGGGTGTTTCTTGCTCACCGTGTCACCGACCCGGTTGACGTAGAGGCGGTCGATGCGTCCAGCGATCCAGGCTGTGACCTTCCCTTGAGTGGCCTGATCGTAGGTGACGATGCCGACCGCGCGGACTTCCCGCGTGAGCTTGCTCTCTTCCACCACGGCGGTGGCAACGTTGGCCATCACCAGTTGGGCGGGGGAGAGGGAGACCGACTCGGGGAGCGCCAACTCGACGGGATCGGTGGTTGCAGCGGCGAGGGGGACGAGGGTCATGCCGCAGATCGGGCAGGCGCCGGGTTGGTCCTTGATTATGAAGGGGTGCATCGGGCAGGTGTACTGGTGCGCCGCCCCGGTGCCGACGATCTCGGCGTGTCCCATCCAGAGGTGCCGATAGCGGTAGCCAGCGACGGCGCCGACGACGATTAAGATCACCAGGAAAAGGGCCCATTTGGTTTTGGATGACATGTCTTGCAGCCTCGGGAGGCGGGCTTGTGCCCCGCTCCGTGTTTAGCGTTAAGGTTGTGCGGCAGTTGCAAATTCTTGACCAACCAGTGCTTCCAGTCGGGCCACGATCATCTGGTGTTCGGCCAGCATGCCGTGATAGCTGCGCTCGTAATTATAGAGGCGCGTCCAGCTCTCGAGCACCCCGGTGAATTCGACCTTGCCGACCTGGTAGTTGATCTGGGCCGATTCCAGCGACTGCCTGGCTTGCGGCAGGATGCCGGTCTTGTACAGTTCCACCAGCTCTTCGGCGCGCTGCAGCTGCAGGAGCGCGTCGCTGACGCCGGAGCGGATGCTGTTGCGCAGGCTCTCCAGTTCGTAGTGCGCCATGCTGGTCTCGGCGGCGGCCTCGGCGGCCATCCCCCGGCGCCGCTCGTTCTGCAACGGCAGGTTGAAGGTGACCCCGGCGCTGTACATGTCATCGCCTTCACCCCCCATGGCGGGTTCGCGCTGCATATATTCGAAGGAAGCCGTCAGGTCGGGGAAATACTCTTTCTGTGCCAGCTGCCGCCGGACTTCCCCTTTGGCGATGTTGGCGCGCAGGGCCTGCAGGGCGGGACGTACCTCATCGGCCAGGCGGAGGAGTTCTTCGGCCGGGAGCATGACCTCGGTCAGGGTAAAATCGGGGATCACGCCGACCGGCGTCTCTGCCGGGCGGTAGAGGAGGGCGTTGAGGGCGGTCTGCAGACTCTGGCGCTGCTGGTGCAGGTTGGTCGTCGTCTCCATGAGCATGGAGCGCTCCAGCTGGGCCATGTAGATATCCTGCTGGGCGCCGCGCCCCACGGCATAGCGCGTTTCAGCGCTGCTGACGAGGTTGTCCAGCAGTTTGAGGTTGCGCTGCAGGACCTCAAGAGAGCGGTCGATAAAGTAGAGCTGGTACCAGCTCTCCTTGACCATCCTGGCCAACTCCAACTGGCGCTCGGCGATGTTCCAGCGGTAGAACTCGGCCTCCTTGCCGGCGAGCTCCTCGCGCAGAGCCAGCTTCCCCCAGAAGGGGAAGAACTGGGAGATGCCGACGACCTTCTGCGTCATCGAATCGCGCTTGAAATTCAGCGGATCACGGATCAGCGCGTTACTGATGCGCAACATCAGCATGGGGTCGTCCAGCGAACTGACTTGCGGGATGCGGCTGAGAAAAGACTGCCAGCGTGCTTCCGCCGCCTTGACCTCGGGGTTGACGGCAATCGCCGTTGCCACCAGGGCGGAGAGCTCCTCGCCGCCCGCCGCCTGCTGCGGGTCTTCGGCGACGGCCAAAGTGGCGAGCATCAAAGCGAGCAGTGTCAGCCAAACCAGCCGAAGCAGATGACCATATTCTCTCATGCAACATTCACTTTCCGGCGTGACGCCGATCTCCGGGCCGGAGTGCTGGAAGGATTTGTTCTAATAAATGTAACCCATCGTCCAGCCTTTACAACCAACTCGATAAAAATATAATAATTACAGTGGTTTTTATTACATATACGCTATTTTTCAGTCAGATACTCTAGCTTTTCCGGAGACATAATCCCTGTTTTAATCTTCGCCGCCTCTCCCAGGCTACACTCGCAACGGCCTCTTCACCAAGACCCTGTCAGACATAAAGCGGCAGCGCAAACTCTCCACAAGGGGGATAGATTAAAACAAGAAAAGCCACCCGTTTCTTACGGATGGCCTGTTGTCATCTTTGTCGTATCCCCTTAGGTTCTCGGATATCTATATTTATAAGAGATTGCAAATCTACAGCAATCAAAAGCCAAGGTCAAAGAGATGTGTTTCTTATTTATAGTGCTACATTGCTTGGAGGGTTTGAAATCGACTGAAATCTGAGATTCTTGCTATCCCTGCATTCTGAGAAAAACCCCCGGTCCTGAGATCGAGGGTTTTAGTGATTTATACAATAACCACCATAAAAACCTGTACACTGCCAGAAGAAATCGGCGAACTGTGGAGACTGAACGGTCCTGTGCTGGAGTTTCATTTGGCGAGCGCAGACAGGGCACGCTTTCTTGAGCGTTACTAGGCCTGCGTGATAGAGCAGTTTGTTCTCTTCGCCAGGCGTAAGGAATGACTCGGTGAACGTCTCAGGTGCAGTTGATATCTCCATTGCGGCTGTTTTTTCCTGCGCTTGCTGGTACTCGTTCAGCGCCTGAGTTTGCTGTACCCGAAGGTCTTCAAGAGCATTCTGATCAACATTATTCGGACGCCGCACTAACGAGCGTTCGCGGCCAGATATTTCGCCTGCAATGTCTTGCAGTTTATTTGCCGCCGAGTTAATGAACTCGCGGCCTGAGCGTGACGACGAGACACCAAGTCTCTCCCCAGCAAACTCAACAACTTTTTCAAATACGCTCGTGACTGCGCGCACGACGAAACTAAAGATACCGCCAAATAGTGCCTCTAGCATTACGATCCCCCTGTATTCTCAGAGACTTACATAAATAAGACGCTGCCAATATAAATCAGTCAGAGAGGGATGTCAAAGAGATGTGCGCCCGATTTATATTACTGCATTGTATGGAGGATGTGAATTTAGCTGAATTGCGAAATTCATGCTGACCCTGCATTCTAAGACACGCGTTGTGGGTAATTTTGCCTCTAGGCTCACGATCCAAATGTTTTGACAGCCAACTTGGCTGG
>JBPPMB010000079.1:0-29729 GCA_051305855.1 Desulfuromonadales bacterium | reverse complement strand
GCAAGGTCAAGGAAATCAAGGATTTGAGCGGAGGCGTAGCCCTTTACGCCGCACAATCAAATCCGCCGATTGACGCAGAGAAAGCGGAAAAGTGCCGTTTCCGGACGAAAACTAGTTCACATAGCCACTGCCGATCGCAGTAAACGGCAGGTCCAGCTGCAGCGCCGGCACTTGTTTGGCGATCCAGGCCGTAAAGGTGTTGCTGTTGGGGCCTGGGAAGGCCTTGTAGGTGGTTTTCCATGGATAAGCCAGAGCAGCCGTGTTTATGTCATTAATAAGCTCGTCAACCCCTGCTCCTCTGTGTTCAATGAGAATTCGCGGTTTTTCACCGAACCAGTAGCGGTCGGGGATGTCCCTGGCGATCTTTAGCACGGGATAGCCCCGGCCAGCACGCCAGCCGACCACGTCGTACACCGTGTAAAAGGCTGCATCCGATCGCTTCGCAGCAATCCAGGTGTGAATAGCAAACCAGCCCCGCCAACTCCAGGCTCTGGCTCCGTAAACTTGCAGGACGGCTTCGGTGGTTATGGACGGGTCAGGTGCAATGCCCGCAGATTCACGGCTGGCCGTATGCCAGTCCTTACTGGAAGTACAGTTCATCAAAATCAGTCCGATCAACACAAACGCTGACACTATCCTCAAGGTTTTCATAAAGGCCTGCTTCGCGATTAACCAAAGGTCCTTGTTTACAGTGTAGCGCACAGGGTCAGTCTGAGGCCCCTGGCAGCAGATCGACGCTAACGGTCATGTCCGTTAAAATATCTCCGGCTCCGAACTGATGGAATATCGAGACATCTGCGGCATCGCGACCGTACGCAATGGCTATCCTGCCCCCGCCACTTTGACTCTGAGTTGGATCAAATGTATACCAACGACCGCCGACATAAGCCTCAAACCATGCGTGCATATCCATCGGCCGCAGTCCGTAAAGATAACCCACGACCAAACGTGCGGGGATGCTGATGCTGCGGCACAGGGCCATACCGAGGTGCGCTAGGTCACGACACACACCTTCACAACGTGCATTGACTTCGATGGCGGAGATCGGAAAGCTGCTTGATCCGGGAGTGTAGCGTATGCGGTTGCGAATCCATTGATCAATGCTCGCCACCTGGTCGTAGCCTGGCTGCACCCACGCCACTATCTCCCGGGCTTGATCACCCAACCTGTCGGACTCGCAATACCGGCTCGGCAGCAAATACGCAAGGACGGATTCCGGTAAATTCTGAATCTCAACGAAGCAGGCCCCTTGTGCGGCATCCATATCATCTGCAGTCATGACTTCCGCCGAGGTATGAATGGAAAACTTGCCGAGGGGAGCAACCAGGCGCTGGCAGAGATTACCGTAAATATCGGTATATTCCACCACAGGCACATGGGGCGACAGGGTGTAGGATTCGCGTGCCACCCATTGTTGTGCACCGCTGCGCGGGCGCAGCATCAGAACAAAAGGCGTACGGGCCTCCACTTGAAAATCGAGATTACACCTTGCCTTAAGCCAAATCATAGAAAGAGATCCTGTGGCTGTTGTTGAACAATGTGGTTACTCGATCATGCGGCCGATACGATCCCAGCGCGGCCTGAAGATTTCACTATCCCATGACCAGTACTTGATGAATGCTCGCCCCTTGATCACCGAGCGGTCGACAAACCCCCAGAAACGGCTATCGTAGGAACGGTCGCGATTATCGCCCATAACAAAGTATTGATGTTCCGGTACGGTGACCATGGGCATGTTGTCGCGTGGCCCGGCGGTCAGGTTCCCGTCTTTGTAAACAGACTCAGGGGTCAGGTAACGTTCGCCGTTGACATAGACGCTCTTGCTGCGAATTTCGATTTTGTCGCCTGGCAGGCCGATGACCCGTTTAATGAAGTCGCGGCGCTGGAAATAGGATTTATCCTTGTCTTCCGGAAATTCAAAAACAATGACATCCCCACGCTCGGGATCACGCACCGACAGGATTGGTTCCTCACTGAATGGCACCTGAAGACCATAAATAAACTTGTTGACCAGCAGATGGTCGCCGATCAGCAGGGTATCCTCCATTGAGGCGGACGGAATTTTGAACGCCTGGACAATAAAGGTGCGGATAATCAGCGCAAGGACAGCAGCGACAATCAGCGCTTCGGTCCAATCGCGAATCTGCGACTTTTTCTGCCGGGCTTTTCCGTGAGCCGCCTTGTTCCTTGAAAAAAACGTCATTACTTGCCTTCCTTGACTTTCAATATGGCCAAAAAGGCTTCCTGAGGTAGCTCGACGTTGCCGACCTGCTTCATGCGCTTCTTGCCTTCCTTCTGCTTTTCCAGAAGTTTGCGTTTACGGGTTATATCACCGCCGTAACATTTGGCGGTCACATCTTTACGTAAGGCTTTAACTGTTTCACGGGCAATGACCTTGTTGCCGATGGCCGCCTGTATGGCGACCTCGAACTGCTGTCGCGGGATAAATTCCTTCATTTTTGCAACCAGGTCACGACCACGGTATTGGGCCTTGTCACGATGAACAATCAAAGAAAGAGCGTCGACGAGATCACCATTGATGAGGATGTTGAGGCGTACCAGTTCACTCGCGCGGTAGTCGAGATGTTCATAATCGAGGGAAGCGTAGCCGCGCGACAGACTCTTGAGACGATCAAAGAAATCAAGGACGATTTCGTTGAGCGGCAGTTCATAAATGACCATGACGCGATTTGCCGTGAGATACTTGATTTCACGCTGTTTGCCGCGTTTCTCCTCGCAAAGTGCCAGCACAGCACCGACGAACTCATTGGGCACGTGTACCGAAGCAAGGATGAACGGTTCTTCAACATGGTCGATAAACTGGACATCGGGCAGCTTGTTGGCACTGTCGACGTTGATCACTTCACCCTTGACGGTGGTGACCCGGTAGACAACGGTCGGAGCGGTGGTAATCAGGTCGACACCGAATTCCCGCTCCAAACGCTCCTGGATAATTTCCATGTGCAGCAAGCCAAGGAAGCCGCAGCGAAAACCGAAACCGAGCGCCATGGAATTCTCCGGCTCGAAGGAGAATGAGCTGTCGTTGAGACGCAGCTTTTCCATGGCATCGCGCAAGTCCTCATAATCACCGGAGTCAATCGGATAAAGTCCGGAGAAAACCATCGGCTTGACGACTTTGAAGCCCGGCAGAGCCTGTTCGGTAGGCCTGCGGACATGCGTAATCGTGTCCCCGACCTTGGCGTCCTGGACTACCTTGATGCTGGCAGTTATGAATCCGACCTCCCCTGCCGTCAGTTCGTTCACAGCGACCGTATGTGGTGAGAAGACCCCGACCTTCAGGATCTCATGCTCCGTACGGCTGGCCATCAGGCGGATCTTGTCGCCCTTTTTCAGAAAACCGTCGATGACGCGCACCAGGACAACAACACCTTGATAGGGGTCATACCACGAATCAAAGATCAAGGCCTTCAAGGGTGCGTCGGGATCACCATGGGGTGGCGGAATCTTCTTGACGATTGCTTCTAGAATCTCATCAATACCGATGCCGGCTTTAGCACTTGCGACGACTGCGTCGCTGGCGTCCAGACCGATGATCTCCTCGATTTCAGAACGCACCCGCTCAGGATCAGCGCTGGGAAGATCGATTTTATTCAACACCGGAAAGACTTCGAGGTTTTGATCGATTGCCAGGTAGACATTGGCCAGGGTCTGGGCTTCTACACCTTGTGACGCATCGACCACCAGTAAAGCCCCTTCGCAAGCGGACAGCGAGCGACTGACCTCGTAAGTAAAGTCAACGTGACCCGGTGTGTCAATCAGGTTGAGGGTGTATTCCTGACCGTCAATAGCGATATAGTGCAGGCGCACGGCCTGGGCCTTGATGGTGATGCCGCGTTCACGCTCCAGGTCCATCTTGTCGAGGAACTGGTCGGTTTTTTCACGATCGGAGAGCGCCCCGGTTCTTTCGAGCAAACGATCGGCCAGGGTTGATTTGCCGTGATCGATATGAGCAATAATGGAAAAATTACGGATTTGCGACTGTTTCATAGACGTTAAGAGATATTGCCCCTGCAGCGAACACCTGCAAATGATTTACGGTCCGGCTGAATTATGAATAACGTTGATAAATATAGGAATCTTGCTGTTTTGTAAAGAAACAAACGTTGCGGTCATCTTTTTCAAGCCCGCTATCGGCATGAGCGGGGCTTTGTTCTTGCCATATCTGCATGGGCCTGACTAAGATGAATACGTTGGCTGGCAGCCGGCTCATGGATAGTCCAACAGGCTGCCAGGTCCGACTCATGCCTTCGACGTCTAACGCATGACAGCACAGTAAGGTCTGGAGCCTGATCAAAATGTCATTGATTGTAGAGCTGCTGCAGGAAAGTCGTCGGAATCATGCCAAGAAAACGGCACTGCGTCACAAAGTGGCGGGGTCTTGGACTGAATACAGTTACGAGCGGATCTGGCAGACATCAGACCATGTGGCCGCCGGGCTCTCGGAGTGGGGCCTTGAACCCGGTGAACGCGCCGCTCTGCTGGCGCCTTCTTCGCCGATTTGGGTTATGGTTTATCTTGGCATACTCAAATGCAACGCCATTGCCGTACCAATCGACAAAGACCTCAAGAACGTAGAGCTGCGTCACATCCTTGCCGACTGCGGCGCCAGCGTGCTCTTTACTGAGCAGGCCTTCCTCGAAACAATTTACGACATCGCCGAAAGCTTGCCCTCTCTCAAAAAAATTGTCCTTTTGAATTATGTCCCACAGAGCAAAAGTCTGCTTTCAACGCAGGCTGAGACTGCCCTGACGTCGCTGGTCACGGAATGGCACAGGCTGAGCCGTCAATACCGGATTCATGATGCTGACGTTCTTAAATTCGAAAGCCTGGCCGAAGGATTCCAGGAACTCATCGTTCCGGCGACGGTCAGGCAGGGTGACGAAAAGAAAAACTTCTTTTCGCGTCTGCTGCGAACCCGCGACAAAGAGCTGCCGCACTTCGACGTGGAACCGCTCGACGACTTCCAGAAAACATCTCCTCCGCCGCTGCTGCAACGTCAGGCGAACGACCCTGCCGTTATTCTCTATACCTCGGGAACAACCGGGCGCGCAAAAGGTGCCATGTTGAGCCACGCGAACATTACCAGCAATGTTCGCTCCGCCGTCGAACTCTATAAACTTGACCCCAGCATGCACACCCTCTCGTTTCTGCCGATCAATCATGTTTTCGAGCAAGTCGCCGGAATCATCCTGCCCCTCTCCGTCGGCGGGACGGTCTCTTTTGCCGAGAGCCTGCGCAAGCTGGGCGACAACCTCGGCGAAGTCAAGCCGAACTTCCTGCTTGGTGTGCCAGCCGTGTTTCGCCTGCTCGCGGAGCGCATGACGAGCAAAATCGAGAGCAAGAGACTATCGAAGGCGCTCTATGCGTTCGCCCCTACCCGGCAGATCATCACCAAAAAAATCCGGGCAGCCTTTGGCGGCAACCCTGTGTTTATCAGTGGCGGCGCCGCTCTCGACCCGGTCATCGCAGCGACTCTCATGGATCTGGGCCTGAATGTCTACCAGGGTTACGGCATCACAGAGACTTCGCCGGTTATCGCCGTGGAAACGCCCGAAGTAAAACGGCTCGGCACGGTTGGCAAGCCGATACCCGGAGTTGAGGTCAGGATTCACGAACCGAACCATGAGGGGGTCGGCGAAATCTGGGCCAAAGGGCCGAACATCATGCTCGGGTACTACAACAACCAGGAGGCCACCAACGAAGCAATTACGGATGGCTGGTATCATACCGGCGACCTGGGCCGTATCGAAGCCGATGGCTTTCTGTCAATTTGTGGACGGGTCAAAAACCTGATAGTCACGGCGAATGGTAAAAACGTCTACCCGGAAGAAGTTGAAAATGAGATTTTAAACAGTATTTTTATCGCAGAAATAATGGTTTATGGGCATAAAGTTAACAATACCTCTGAAGAAGTCTATGCAATAATCTACCCGGACCAGGACGCCCTTGACACTTATGCCGCAGACACTGGCTCGGGCCCCTTTGAACGCCATGAAATCGAGAACCTGATTCGCCGGGAGGTCCTGGCTCGCGGCAAGAACCTCGCCGATTACAAAAGAATCAAGCGATTCACCCTGCGCGACATTGAATTCCCCAAAACCACGACGCGCAAAATTAAACGTTTTGTTGTCGAGGCGGATATTGATGCGGAGGGATAGCGAAATAATTTAGTCATCCAACAATCTACGGCGGCAGGTAATCCTGTCGCCGTCAGTGTATGTCTCGGAGAGATTGTCCCTGCCCTGCACAGGCAAAGAACTCCGGATGATCAGGATTCCTCCACTATAACGATTGCATCGTGTGGACAGGCTGGGATGCAGAGGCCGTCCAGATCGCACCTGCCATGATCAACGACAGCTTTGCCGTCGATAAGTTGTAACGCACGGTGCGGGCAGGCCTTGAGGCATTCACCTGAGCCCTGGCATTTCATCTTGTCGATATAAATTTTCACTGTGACTCCTTAAGTTAAAATTTAAGCAATACTCGGTGGTCTTCTGACTATCCTTGCCCCTTGACATCAGCCCTTTAGACCTCCTGCGGCGCTGCCACCGTCTCGATAAAAGCCTGGCCAGCGTCGTTGTCTCTTGCCGACTTCCCAGGCAGGCCAGGGTTGTCGGAAGATCATTCGACCTTGACAGTCGTGCCAACGTTGGCGAAGAAAACTTTATTGGGAAAACGTGCGTAGAGCTGGGCAGACCGGGCCTGGCCAGTGCAGTGTGAAACGCCGAGGCGATCAAAATCCAAATGCGACAGGTAGTCCAGGGTTGCGAAAAACTGTTCGTCTCCGGCTGGACCAAGATGTGTCCCACCGACAATCGCATGGATGCGGGGGTTGCCTAAGTTGTTGCGAAAATGCTCGACTGTATTGACCAGCCCGGCGTGCGCACACCCCAAAAGGACAACCAGCCCTCTTGCAGATTTAATGGCCAAAGCGCAGTCGTCGGGGAATTCATCCAGTTCCCAGTGTTTGCCATCCACAGAACGTCGAACGAGATGCTTGTCGCCGGTCTCCAGCACGGCAATCCGCGGGACAGCACCGCTGAAATAGAGGCCGGGTGCCAGTTCTGTCATCGCATCCAGCAGGTTAAAGCTGGCGCCGGCTGACTCAAGGGCGGCTCGACTGCACGGTATGCTGATGTTGCGCTGTTCGTACTGCCCTCGCCAGAAACGTTCCCTGAATACCTGAGAATGAGCATAAACCGGACGCGGGCCGACGGCCTTGAGCAGCGGGAGCAACCCCCCGCTATGATCGTAATGACCGTGGCTGAGGATGACCCCATTGATTTTTTGCGCATCATGGCCGAGAGCAGCCAGGTTGGCCAGGAGCGTAGCACCACTTCCGGTATCAAACAGCCAGTTCCCGTCGCAGGTCTGCACCAGGCAGGCAAAGCCGTGCTCGCCGCAGGCGGAAATTGGTCGGCCGACAGTATTTTCACAAACGATGGCAAGTTGCAGGGTCATGGCAGCCGACATAAATAAACACTTTCCAGAAACAGGCTTCCACGCAGTCAAGCGAGGGTGTTATAGTGTCGCACAAATAGTCATTCATTTTAAGGAATAGAAATCACATGTCAGAATTTCCCGTAACATTGCAGCTGACCGGCAAGCAGAACCGGTTTTTACGCGGCCAGGGGCATGGGCTGCGCCCCTTCGTCATGATCGGCAAACATCACCTCAACGAAGAAGTCGTCAAAGCCGCTCACGAGGCACTGGAGAAACACGAGCTCATCAAAGTGAGAATCCAGGAGGGCTGTCTGACTGATCGCAAGACAGTTGCTTCCGAGCTTGCCAGCGAAACCGGTTCCGCCGTCGTGCAAATCCTTGGCAGCACCTTCCTCCTTTACCGCCCGAGCGAAGAGAAACTCATTAAACTGCCATGACCTGCTAAACCCTCTCGTAAGGCTCAAACATCCGTTTGTATTCATCGAGGGCATAACGGTCGGTCATGCCGGCGATGTAGTCGCAGACGACCCGCTCCCGGCCGTATAGCTCATACTTGTTCTGATAACTGGTTGGCAGCAAAGACGGGTTCTGCAGGTAATTCTCGAAAAGCATGGTCAGGAAGCGTTCTGCCTTGATGCGCATACGTTCGACCTTGTAATGGCGGTACAGGTTTTTGTAGAGGAAAATCTTCAGATCTCGGTTGCGCGCTGCCGTGCCAGCGCTGAATTTCACCAGGTTAGAGCCATGCTCACGAACGTCCTGCAGCGAATGAACATCTGCCGTAGCGATATTGGCTCGCGTCTGGTCCACCATGTCGAGGATCAGGAAACCGATCAGATGGCTGATCGTCTGCAGAACCTGGCGTTCTTCAGGCAATGACGGATATTTAGCCGCCACTCTGGTGTAAGTTTCAGCCCAGAGATCAATGCCCATCAGTGCCTTCGGCTCCAGGTAACCGGCCTTGAGACCATCATCGATGTCGTGGTTGTTATAGGCGATCTCGTCGGCCAAATCGATAATCTGGGCCTCCAGGGTTGGCCGCAGCCCAGGGCAGTACTCCTCAAAATCGGAACCGGCCGGGATGTCATAGTCGGAGGAGTGCTTGATAATCCCCTCGCGGGCTTCCCAACTCAGGTTCAGACCGTTGAAATCCGGGTAACGTTCCTCAAGTTTCTCGACGATGCGCAGCGACTGGCGGTTATGTTCAAACCCGCCATGAGGGGCCATAAGGCGGTTGAGAACCTCTTCTCCCGTATGCCCGAAAGGTGTATGTCCAAGATCATGGGACAAGGCCAGGGTTTCAACCAGGTCTTCATTCAGCCTCAAACGCCGGGCTATGCCACGACCAATCTGCGCAACTTCGAGAGAATGGGTCAGGCGAGTGCGGTAGTAATCACCTTCGTGATTGACAAAGACCTGGGTTTTGTACTCAAGGCGACGGAAGGCGGCACAATGGATAATCCTGTCGCGATCACGTTCATAGGCAGGGCGATCATCCTTGTAAACTTCGCTATGCCTGCGGCCACGTGACAATGCGCTCTTTGCGGCATATCCTGCCAGAGTCTGTTGATCCATTGAAGCCTCCATAATTGTCCCACATATAAGCCATGCAACACGTCAACTGTCAAGACCGATTACTCACGCGCCAGCTTGACCGCAGCTGCCGATTGTGCTAGTTTTTTTAAAATTTACGCATACTTGGCAGATCTTATCAGGGGTTATTTCATGCGGGTGATCGCCGGCGCTTCACGGGGCAGACGTCTTGCAGAATTCAAGGGCCGCGATGTTCGGCCAACCCCTGACCGGGTTCGCGAGGCCCTCTTCAGTATTCTGCAGAGCAAACTGGGGAAATTTGCCGATCTCAAGGTTCTGGACCTGTTCGCTGGATCTGGTGCCCTGGCGATCGAAGCGTTAAGCCGAGGGGCAAGTTCTGCGTGCCTGGTGGAAAAGGCCGCGGCGGCGGAACAGGTTATTCGTGAAAACCTCAACCGCTGCCATTTCTCCGCCAAGGCGAGACTGATTATCCACGATGCATGGAATGTCCTGCCTGACTTCACCCCGGGATCCTTTGACCTGATTTTCATCGATCCTCCTTATGGCCAGGAGTTGGCGGAACGCGCGCTTGTCGAAGTAAATAAACTGGAATTACTCAGCAAAGACGGAATTCTCTGTGCAGAAACAGGTGCAGATGAGATATTGCCAGAGTCTGTCGGTCAACTCCATCGTATTGACCAACGCCGATACGGCACAACTATGTTAAGCTTTTATTCCTGAAGAGAGACTGACATGAACAAGCAGATTGCCATCTATCCTGGTTCCTTTGACCCGATCACCTACGGCCATCTGGACATTATCGAACGCGGCCTTGAAGTCTTTTCTCAAATCATCATAGCTGTCGCCCGCAACTCCGAAAAAAAGAGTCTTTTCTCCACCGTGGAACGAATCACTCTTATTGAGGAGGCGATCGGCAAAAATCCTCGCGTCTCGGTTGAAACCTTCGATGGCTTGCTGGTTGACTACGTGGTGTCCAAAGGTTCCAGGGTTATCCTGCGTGGCTTGAGAGCGGTCTCCGATTTCGAATACGAGTTCCAGATCGCCCAGATGAACCACAACCTCAAAAGCGAGGTTGAAACCCTCTTTATGATGACCTCGGTGCCCTACGGCTACCTCAGTTCCTCAATTGTCAAGGAGGTAGCCGGCCTGCAGGGACCGGTTGAAAGCCTGGTCCCGCCAGTGGTCGGGAAAGCGCTGGCTGAAAAATTTGGCAAGGTAAAGATATGACGAAGGAGGCCTTATGATTACACGTGAGATGACTATTGCTGAGATCATCGCCAGCTACCCACAGACCATGCAGGTCTTTCGTTCCTTCGGTCTCGACTGCATGGAATGTCAGATTGCCGATTATGAAGAAGTCGAGCATGGCGCCGGAGTGCACAATGTTGATATCGAACAACTGCTCAAGGCGCTGAACGAGTCAATCATCGGCTGTCGAACAGCCTGAGACTAGTACCCTGTAATCTATAGGATTTCGCAAGATTGCGCAGGGATTTGCCGGGTCAGCAAGGCGCGCCTTCAGCTGCCCAGCCGTAGCTACTCAGCTGAAGGTGCAACGCCGCTGACGCGGCAAAGAACCAGCAAGATGCGATAGTTTATGGGTTACAGGGTACTAGCCTTCAGGATCAATAAAATTTTCCAACTCTGTGACCAGCCGGTCCAGAGCGGTCACAACAATTTCTTCGAGCTGCAGACCTTTCTCACGACTCGCCTTGGTCGGATCTCCCCAGACAGCGCTTGGCCAGAAATGCCTCTTGTTGCGCACCAGGATATGTCGCGGAAAACGGGGATAGTCTTCTGACGCGCCCGTTTTGACAAGGTGTGGGCGGGTTGCAAGCATGCGCGATGTCTCGATTTCTCCAGCATGCGAATCTTCAACCGTTTCGATCAGAGCCCTCCCCCCATCAACGGCCAGGGCGTACTCGGTCACGACGGCGATGCGTGCCCTGGGAAGTGCTGCAAGCAGGTGTTCACCTGCCTCAAGCAGTGCCGCGTTATGAGTGCCGCCAGCATGTCCGGAAAGCACTACAAAATTGCGCAGCCGCTGATGATACAGTGACCCGATGATGTCCACCAGGAGGCTTTTCAAGGTTTCCGTGCGGATGCTCAGGGTGCCGGGATGCTGTCCTGTCGATCGGCAAGCGCCGTAAAGGATTGGCGGCGCGACAAAAACGGCACGGCGTTCAGCCAGGCGCCGGCAGACATCAATCGCCTGAAAGCTGTCGGTACCCAGCGGCAGGTGCGCTCCATGCCCTTCGGTCGCCCCTACTGGAAGCAAAACCGTTTGGCTCTTTGCCAGCCCTGCAAGGAAGTCATCTGAAGTCAGCTCTTCAATAATCATCCATGCCTCGTGGTCGATGAGAACAGAATCTTTTGATCTGTAGCAGCCCGGCTTTTTGCCCGGGTATCCTTGCGGTCATGACAGCCTGCTCATGCTGCAGGACCGAAAAAACGTCGGAACTGAGCAGAAGACTATGTGACGCCAAGCCACGGATGGATTTGCGGGATAATGCGTACGTCACGATGTTCCTCTGCGGCAAGCGTCTGCAGTCTGAGCAAAACGTTGCCTCCCAGAGCCGGTCCAGTGACCTGAGTGAGCGGCTGCAGTATGAAAGGGACGTCCGGTGCGTGTCGATTGACCAGGCTGGCCACTTCGAGCAGTTCTGAATCTGTGGTTCGGGCATCCACGACCAGCTTGACCTGGCAGAGGCGTTCTTTGCCAAGTGCCAGGAAATCGGCGTGATCTCGCCAGGGGGTAGGCGCTCCTGTGACGGCGGAACCCTTGATATCCATGGAAATCCACTCCACCAGAGGCAGGATCTTCTCCAGCTCAGCGGGAAGCGTGCCATTCGTCTCGAGGAAGATCGGCAGGATGGCAAGCATTTCCGGCAGCCACTCCTTCAGAATATCGGCGTGAAGCAAGGGTTCACCACCCGTAAGCGCCAGGGAATGATGCACGTTGTTGCAGCTGTTTTGCCAATGTGCAATCAGGCGGGTGATTTCAGAGAGGTTGACGGGGTTGCTGTGGCTGGTGAACAGCCCGGAGCCGGGTTTCGATTCGACCTGACAGGTCGGGCCAGCCTGATAGGACGTATCGCAATAATCACAGACCAGGTTGCATTCGGCAAAGCGCACGAACACCTGCCGGCAGCCTATCAGCACTCCCTCCCCCTGCATGGAAGAGAATACTTCCATTAAAGGTGCATCAATCGCGGGTATAACTGGCACAGGCGTTATCCGATTCCCAGACGTTGACGCGCTCAACCGTCACATTGTCGTTGTCCAGATTCCGGCTCAGGCACTCAAAGAGGTAGCGACCGATATTCTCCGAGGAGGGACTGGCGCTTTTAAACGGTTCAAGATCATTCAGATACTTGTGGTCAAACTCTCTTAACAAGGCTTTTGTTTCTTTCTTGAGTATTTTGAAGTCGATGCCAAGGCCTGCTTCATCCAGTTCTTTTGCGCCGACAGTGACTTCTACAAGCCAGTTGTGGCCATGCAGATTCTCGCAATCACCCTGATAATTCATCAGGTTATGAGCCGCGGCAAAAGACGTCTTTATCATCAAGTGATACATTACATAGTGCCTTTCAATATCATGTTATGTTATTTATTTTTATTATTTTCATCTTCAGCCAAAAATGTCTGAGACGGGCAGGAGATGCGGTAGGATTCGTCAGCCCACTGGCCAAGGTCAAGCAACTGGCAACGCTCCGAGCAGAATGGGCGATGCGGGTTGTCATGCCAGTTCACCGCGATTTGACATTGCGGGCATTTTATTTGGGTCCGAATCATGATGGTCTCGCAAAAACTCATGGATGGTTAAACAAAAATTTCATCCTGCAAGGCCTGGTGTTTTTTCAGGGGCGAAGGCATACAACATAAAGACAAATTACCACGGTGCAAATCTTCAGGGCAACAGTGCGGTGCTTAATAAAGCAGATAAAGGGCCAGGACTCCAGTCAAAACTGATGTTCAAGCCTGACAAGGCGTTCAAGTGGTCATTAACAACGCAAAAGGTGCGGGACTGGTCAGGAAGATGCAACGGGACCAGCATCGCGATTGAATGGAGAGAGATTATGGGTTTCTCTTCGCGATGCGCGTAAACTGACCATAAACAGGCCGATCAGCAGCGCCAGCCCGAGGGAATGAACCCACCATGACGCCGGCCAGAGCAGTGCAACGGCACAGGCGAAGGTCAGCAGGCGGGAAAGCAGGCTGAGACGGGCTTCCATGAAACCCTCCATGCTCGCGGCAAAGGCATAGAGACCGAACAAGGCAAAGAAGAAGATCGTGAAATCATCGGCCCAGGAGCCTCCGATGAAGGGGGTGTAGGCAAACAACAGGGGGATGATGTACAGCCCCTTGGCCAGTTTCCAGGACTGCAAGCCAGTAACCATGGGCTTGGTGCCGGCGATAGCGGCGGCGGTGAAGGCAGCAAGAGCGACCGGCGGCGTGACGTTGGAATCCTGGCTCAGCCAGAAGATGATCAAGTGCGCGGAGAGCAGAGCGTAGGTCAACTGATGCGGAGTGAGGACAGCTTCACGAACCATACTGCCCATGTCGACCGGTACCGCGTCAACAATCATTCGGGCAGTGGAAATCGACATCGGGTTGCCGATCTCGGCCAGTTTATCCGGAGAGGCGAGCATGAAGATCGCCTTGGCCGTTTCCGGGATCTGCCCGCTGACCAAGGCGTTGACCAGCAGGCCATCTGAGATCATGGCATGCAAAGCCGGCGCCGACAGGGTACCAAGAACAATATAGGCGGCGGTGACCGGCAGACCCATGCCGAGCACCAGCGAGGCCAGTGCGATCAGGACTATGGCGATGACCATACTGTGGCCTGCCCACTCGTTGATCATCAGCGAGAAGGTGTTGCCGATGCCGGTTGTGGCTATGACATTAACGATCAGGCCGACAGAGCAGAGCAGGATAGCGGTCATCACCATGTTCTGTGCGCCCAGTGCCAGCGCCTCAATAATCGCCTTGGGCCCCATGCGGTTGGCGCTGAACCATGAGGCGACAACCACCGCAACCATGCTGATCCCGGCGGCATAGGTGGGAGTAAAGCCGAAAATCAACAGACCGATCAGCACGCAGATCGGCAGCAGAAAGACGACCCCGCCTTTTTTAAAAACCTCGAACACCGAGACTTTTTCGCTGTCCAGTGCATTGACGTTGCTGCGTTTGGCCTCGATGCGCACAAAGAAACCGACTGCGGCAAAATAAAGGATTGCCGGCAGGATACTGACCACCACAATGGTGTTATAGGAAATCTGTGTGTAAGAAGCCATGACAAAGGCCCCGGCACCCATGATCGGCGGCATCAACTGGCCTCCGGTCGAGGCTGCCGCTTCCACCCCCGCGGCAAACTTGGCAGGGAAGCCGGCACGTTTCATCAGCGGGATGGTGATGACACCGGTCGAGGCGGTGTTGGCGACCGCAGAACCGGAAATGGTCCCCATCAGGCCAGAGGCCATTACAGCAACCAACCCGGGGCCGCCGACCATTCTTCCGGCAACGGCACGGGCCAGGTCGATGACAAATTCACCGGCTCCGGAGCGGAGCAGAAAAGCGCCGAACAGAATGAACATGAAGACGTAGCTGGAAGAGATGCCGGCAATAGTGCCGAACAGGGCATCGTCGCCATAGATGCTGCGGAACAGGATGGTCTCAGGATTTAAGCCGGCGAACCTGAAAACCCCGCTGATCATTCCACCCCACCAGCCTACGTAACTCAGGGCGATGAGGATCAGTACCGGAATGAACCAGCCTGCCACCCTGCGGGTGAATTCCAGGGCACAGAGAATCAGAATGATGCCAGCGAGCCACTCGAGAGGGAGCATGCGCACACCCCGTGCGTAAATGGCGTCTTCCATGGCAATCAGGTAAAGGGCTGAACTGGCAGCCAGAAGTCCAAGCAGCACATCCAGGGCTCGCCAAAGCAGAGAAGGGTTCTTGCACAACGGGTAGACCAACGAGGCCATCAGGGCAAACCCGGCAAAATGCAGTGAGTTCTGCCAGAGTGAAGAGAGCACAGTCACGACGTTGAACCAGATATGCATCAGTGAAACGGCTACACCAAGAATGATGAGCAGTCGGGTCGGTGGGGTTTGAGGTCCAGAATCTGGTTCGGTCATCACCCTCTCCTCCAGGCGGGGAATAGTGCCCCGACCACCGTGAGCATGGCGGCCGGGGCAGGTTAATCGGGTTTTATTGTGCGAGTAATCGGTCCGGGATAGTGATGCCGACTTCCTTGTAGTATCTGGCTGCGCCCGGGTGCAGCGGCATCGGCAGGCCAGCGATCGCTTTCTCGATTGACATGGCCTTGGTGGCGCCATGGATGGCGTTCAGGAACGGCAGATTCTCATAGGTGGTCTTGGTGATCTGGTAGACGGCGTCTTCATCTACATCGGCACGTACGGCAAGGAAGTTGGGTTGGGCGATGGTGTTGATCTCCTTGGTCTGCCCCGGATAGGTTTCGGCCGGAATCACGTAGCGAACCCACAGCTCCATGCCGCCATCAGCCTTTTGTATTTCCTCGTCGGTAAAATCGAGAACCACCAAATCTTTTCCCATGTTGGCCAACGCCTTGGTTATCGCGCCGGCAGGAACGCCAGCAGGGATACTCATGCCAGCAGCCTGGCCATTCTGCATGGCATCAGCCGAAGGGCCATAGCCGACGTAGATCAGGTTATAATCCTTCTCCACGTCAGCCCCGAGGTTGTTCAGCAGTACGGTATTGGAGCCGAGGGTACCGGAATTCTTGGCTCCCAGCGAAAGGGTTTCACCTTTCATGCCGAGCAGGTCAGAAGCGGTGCCGGTTTTTGCAAATTTCTTGTTTACTGCGAAATGTTCGACATTCTGCCAGAGCATGGTCACCGAGCGCAGGTTTTTCTGCGGTCCTTCATTGGCAATCGGGCCGGTGCCCTGCCACGCGTAAGCACCGTAAAGCCCCTGGAGAATGGCGAACTGGACTTCATTATCGCGCAGCAGTTTGATGTTCTCGCCAGAACCTGCCGAGCTGATCGCCGACATGCCGATTTTCAGGGTCGGCTGAAGCTTGACCTTGACCAGGGTCGACAGTGCGACGCCGACCGGGTAGTAGGTGCCGCCAGTGGAGGCGGTCGCCATCAGGTAACTGCGATCTTCAGCAGCCTGGACATTGTTGATAGAACTGAACAGCAGGGTGACTGCTGCCACGACAAACATGAGTTGCCTGATCCGCATCATCATTTTTTTCTCCTCAGGTTAGTGTTTTAGATTCTCTCGAGCCTGCTGCCCGCAAACAGGGGGTACTCCAACTGGAAAGCAATCTATTCATTCATTAAATTAACCAAATAGTCAAGAAGTTGCAAGCCCGGTTCACAAATCGAGTCAGTTTGTAAAGTTTCCGGGGCACAAATCAGTAGCCCTTGACCATGCCACCGTCAACCATAAGCGTGCTGCCAGTGACGTAGGAGCTCGCCCCGGAGGCGAGGAAACAGACAACCCTGGCAAACTCCTCGGTTTCTCCGTAGCGCTTCAAGGGAATGTTCTGCAACGATTCGCCGGTCACCTGGTCTCCTTGCCTATGCTTGAGATAAAAGTTAACCGGCGGTAATTCTGCACTGAAATCCGGTGACGAGACCACTCTTTGATGCACCCGCACATACTCACGGATTGGCTATGCACAAATTTCGTTCTACAAGGCTTGGTGTTTTTTCAGGGGCGAAGGCATACTTGTCGGGATCAGAACCAGGTCAAACAGGGCTTCGCCTGCGTTTTTTTCCACATAATGCTGGGTGACGAGAGGGACAAAGCCTTCTGCTGTCGCCCTGATATGGACATGCGCTCGGCGACTGCCGAAATCGGGCGGCGCGTGGCTGCTGAAATAATAGGTGCCATTGTCAGCACTCTGGAGAGTCGCTCGCCAATCGTCACCATAGAAGCCTTCCGGACCGGTCAGCCAGAACTCAAGTCTGGCTTTGGCAATCGGCCTGCAGTCCCGGGCGGATTTGACCGTGCCAAACATCAGGTAGCCGGTTCCGATGCTGTTGCGATAGACCGCATCCGGGCGATAGAAAGGCCCCATCTCATCTTCCGGCGTTGGCTGACACTGAAAAGCTTGCCCTTCCGCCATGGCAGGGAAGAGCGGCGCAGTGGCAAGGATCAATATGAGCGGAGTGGTTCTTAGTAACCGCAGGATGGTCATTTTTTTCATTTTTCCATTATAACAGGAACTCGGTGTCGTGCCTTCAAGTCAGTCTTCTTCACAAAAAAACCCTTAGCCTCTTTCGCGTTTTCCAGCAGGTCAAATGGGAATCGTGCATATATTCCAGGAGTCTATTGACAAGCTTGCCAAGCAGACGGACAATCGCCACTCTGAAGTTTCTCAGTGAGCATGGCAATCTTTGTCTGCTCAGCCAGATTTCTGATAAGGGCGAATAATCCCTGCAAAAAAAACAGAGGCGAGATACGCCGCACCATTAGCTGCCATCATTACACTTCACTTTGATGAGCGGGTGGCTGGGGTCCAATGCTTCAATCTTACTACACCGATCGCGGTAAAATGAGCTTTTATCTACCTTTGTATCAGCAGCTGGAAGCGATGGGCCTTGATTCCTGGGCGCAACAATTACAGCAGATCATCCCCGGCAAACTGGCTTCTGACAGTCATGGCAGGATGATGCGCTGGCAAACAGCTTTGCATGCATTACCTCTGTTGAGTCCCTCACGGCTTGAACTTAAAGTAAAAGTTGAGATCGGCAGGGCTGAAGATCTTGGTGGTATCAGCGTTGAACAATTCACAGAACAACTCAAAGTCTTCCATCCCTGGCGGAAAGGGCCCTACAGCCTGTTCGGCGTAGAGATCGATACCGAATGGCGTTCGGACTGGAAATGGAATCGCCTCTTGCCGCATATCCAATCGCTGGCTGGCAGAAGAATTCTCGATATCGGCTGTGGCAATGGCTATCACGGCTGGCGTATGCGCGGCGAGGGAGCCGATTTCGTACTGGGTCTCGATCCGACCCTTGTCTCCGTGATGCAATACCAGGTTATGCAGCGATATATCGGTGACAAGCATCATTACGTCTTGCCCCTGGGGATCGAGGACGTCCCCGCGGGTATGTCCTGTTTCGACAGCGTCTTTTCCCTGGGTGTGCTGTATCATCGGCGTTCGCCGCTGGATCATCTGCTCGAATTGCATGGTTGCTTGCGTGCCGGCGGAGAACTGATCCTGGAGACGCTGATCGTGGAGGGAGACGAAGGCACGGTGTTCCTGCCTGAGGGACGTTATGCCAAGATGCGCAACGTATGGTTCCTCCCCTCTGTCCCGGTCATGGAATTATGGTTGCGCCGCTGTGGTTTTAAAGATGTGGTTTGCGTTGATATCAATCGCACGAGCATAGCAGAGCAGCGCAGGACGGACTGGATGAACTTCGAGTCTCTCGTCGATTATCTTGCCCCTGAAGATCCCATGCAAACGGTTGAAGGCCACCCTGCCCCTCTCAGGGCGATCTTTATCGCAACCAGGCCGTGATGATATTCTAACCACAAGCTTCAGACTTCACTGCATGGTTCACAAGCTGGTAGAAGTTTCGACGAGACAGAACAGAACCTTTGCGGTAAATTTATTTACCTTCCCGCGGCAAACGTTGCAGAGATTGAGATTGGCTTTTAAACAGGAAGAATCTATGGATATTAAAATATTACTCAAGAATTTTGATGCGAGCGTCACTGACCTCCCCCCCCTCGGCATGGATGTACACAGTCTGGTGGAGGATTTCCGCCGCTATTATTCCCATACTCTGGGTCGCGACCGGCACTCCAGGTCGGCCCATTACGCTTACAAGGCCCTGGTGCTGAGTATCCGCGACAGGTTGATGGAGCGTTGGCAGAATACTCGCTACGCCTACGATGCTGCCGATGCCGGCCATGCCTATTACCTCTCCATGGAGTTCCTGATGGGCCGCGCTCTGGGAAACGCCGCCCTCAACCTCGGGCTCGACGAGGTAACCGAATTGGCCGTGCGCTGTTTGGGCATGGAAATGGAAGAATTGACCGATGCCGAGATCGATGCCGGGCTGGGCAACGGTGGCCTTGGGCGGCTGGCCGCCTGTTTTCTCGACAGTTGCGCTACCCTGCAGTTACCGGTTACCGGCTACGGCATGCGCTACGAGTACGGCATGTTCCGCCAGGTAATCGCCGGCGGCAAACAGATCGAAGAGCCTGACCACTGGCTGCGCGAGGGAAATCCGTGGGAAATGGAGCGCCCCGAGTATACTCAGCGGGTGCGCTTCGGCGGGCGCATTGAATGGCAACATACCAACCGTGGCAAACAACAGCCGCGCTGGGTGGAAACCCACGATGTATTTGCGGTTCCCTACGACGTACCTGTGCCGGGCTACCGGAACGGCACCGTCAACACCCTGCGTCTTTGGCAGGCCTCTGCTACCGATGAATTCAATCTTGGCGAATTCAACGCTGGCCTTTACCCGGAGTCGGTGGCGGCCAAGAATACGGCCGAGCAGATCACGCTGGTACTCTATCCTAATGACGCCAGCGAAAGTGGCAAGGAGCTGCGCCTGCGTCAGCAGTACTTCCTCGCCTCGGCCAGCCTGCAGGACATAATCGCCCGCTGGGTCGGCACCCATGGCCGGGATTTTTCCAATTTTGCTGCCAAGAACCGCTTCCAGCTCAACGACACCCATCCGAGTTGCGCCGTGCCCGAGCTGATGCGCCTGCTCATGGACGAACACAACCTGAGATGGGACGAAGCCTGGAAGATTACCACGACCACCATGGCCTACACCAACCACACCCTGCTTCCCGAAGCCCTGGAGCGCTGGCCGGTGCCGACCTTTGCCCGGCTGCTGCCGCGTCTGCTCGATATCATCTATGAAATCAACGCCAGGTTCCTGGCTGTCGTTGCCCAGCGTTGGCCAGGTGATACTGCGCAACAACGCCGCATGTCGATCATCGAAGAGGGCCCGGTGCCACATGTGCGCATGGCCTATCTGGCCATTGTCGGCAGCTTCTCTGTAAACGGCGTCGCCGCCCTGCACTCGCAACTGCTTGCCGAGGGCCTGTTCAGTAATTTTTTTGCGCTGTGGCCGGAGAAATTCAACAACAAGACCAACGGCGTCACCCCGCGCCGCTGGCTGGCCTTGTGCAACCCGCAGCTCTCCCGACTTATCACTGAAACGATTGGTGACGGCTGGATCGCCGATCTGTCCAGACTGGCCGAACTGGGCAGCTATGCTGACGATCCGGTCTTTCGTGGGCGCTGGCGCGACGTAAAGCAGGAGAACAAAAAACTCCTGGCACACATGGTCGAGGCCGATTGCAATGTGACCTTCAATCTGGAGGCGATCTTTGATGTGCAGGTGAAACGCATCCACGAATACAAACGGCAGTTGCTCAACGTACTGCATGTCATTCATCTCTACGACCGACTCAAGCGCGGCGACGTTGCCGACTGGACCCCGCGCTGTGTCCTGTTCGGCGGCAAAGCCGCTCCCGGCTATTTTATGGCCAAGCGTATCATCAAACTGATCAACAATGTCGCGGACGTGATCAACAACGACCCGATCACTGTCGGACAATTGCGCCTCGCCTTTCTCCCCAACTACCGGGTCACTGCCATGGAGGCGATCACCCCGGGAACCGATCTGTCAGAACAGATCTCCACTGCGGGCAAGGAGGCTTCGGGAACCGGCAACATGAAGTTCATGATGAATGGTGCTTTGACGATCGGCACTCTGGATGGTGCCAACATCGAGATCCGCGATGAAGCCGGAGAGGAGAATTTCTTCCTTTTCGGTCTCACTGCTGCAGAGGTCGAGGAGATGCGCAGTCATTACGACCCTGCGGCAATCATCGCTGCTGATGAAGACCTGCGCCGGGTGGTGCAGTTGTTGGAGAACGCTCAATTCAACCAGTTCGAGCCCGGCATTTTCGATCCGATTCTGCGCGCTATCACCAGTGCCGATGATCCATGGATGACGGTGGCCGACTTCCGTAGCTACGTTGACGCGCAGCAGCGCGTTGCCAAAGCATACCGTGACGAGGAGCACTGGACCCGCATGAGCATTCTCAACACCGCCGCCAGCGGCTGGTTTTCCTCAGATCGCACGATTGCCGAGTACAACAGCGAGATATGGGGGCTGAAAGTGGTAGCACCGGAAATGCTTGAATAGTAAGTTTTCTGAATAATACATATACCAGTATAAGTTGATAATACATTTGAAGTAAGTTTGCTCGTTGTGATAGAGTTTGTCGAAAATGAGCAGACGCAGACGACTGGCCAACTTGCCGAGGTATACGTTGGACCGCATGGATCAAGCATAGCAGAGATTTTCCGTCGTATTCGGCCAAGCTGCACTCAAAACAGAAAGTCCTTTTGCGCGCCCCAAGTAAGAGGTATGGTCAATTGAAATTTCACCGTGAAATTCTGAAAATACAGGCCATTTAACCTGTTCACCGAACTGAAGAATAAGAGAGAGGTACCGACGATGAATATGAACGAAGTCAAAACCTTGGCCAAGGGCCGCGACGTCAAGTGCGGGAAGATGAACAAAACCGAATTGATCCGGGCCATGCAGCGACAGGAAGGCAACGCGGAATGTTTCAACACCGGCCAGGCAAACATCTGCGGCCAGGACAAGTGCCTGTGGCGTGCCGACTGCCGGTAGACGAAACGTAAAACCGGACGCGCTGCAATGCTCTATTGACTGCTCGTGCCAGTGTTCTGGGGGTTGGCCAAAGAGTCTTGAATCCAACCCCCAGATCGCAAACTCGTCCATGGTCAGGCCGCAGGCCAGGGCCCGTCCCTGCCCTGCTGAGAAAAAAAGCGATTTAACATTTGCTGCCAGACTCACGTGCACATGTCATACAACCAGCCCCCGCATTGCTCCCGCACGAGACCACCGGATTCTTTCAGTCAGACCAAACGCAACAATGCCGAGCAGTTTCAGGCGAATTGGACACATTTAAGAATTTAACCCTTTGTCTTAGCAAGCCATTCAGCGATATTACTAAATCGGACTGACCAGTCCACCTGCACGTAGACATATAGTCTCTTGCTCAGCATACCCTGCTCTAAGGAGTCGACAGTGGCGCGTTTACCCGTAATCGTAGGATTCGGCGGCATCAACCCCGCCGGAAGAAGCTCGGCCCACCACGGCTACCGCCGCATGGTGATTGACCGTTTAGACCAGGACTCATCGCAACAGACCTATGCCGCCCTTGCCCAGGTGATGGGCCTGACGCATGACGACAACGGGCAAACCGTTGATGTCCACGGCGCCGTGATCACGCAGGCGGCCATAGCTGAGCAGCATGCCACCCACATCCGGGGCAATAGCTTGATTCGCCGCCTCGAGGACAACCTGTTTGACCGGGATTTCATCCCGGAGAACAAAACAGCCAAACTCGCAGCAATGCCTGAGCAGCCGATCGTCTTCTCGCTTAAACAAAAGCAGTTGCCGGCCTCCATCCCCGCGAACTGGACGGTTACGGATCTGGACCAGGACAACGTCAGGGTCGTGATCCACGACAGTCTGAACGTACTTTTCCCGAGCACCCGCGTCTCACGGGTGCAGAGCGCCGGGCAGCTGCCAACCGGTTTTGACCCTGGCAAACTCTATCCGTCGCGCAGTCATCCGCGCGGCCTGCAGATGACCATCTATGGTGCGTCAGACGCCGTGCAGTCCCTCGGCATCGACTGGGAGGCGGTCCGCGCGGCGGTTGCCCCGGACCAGATCGGCGTGCTCTCGGGCAGCGCCATGGGGCAGCTCGATTATGATGGTAGCGGCGGCATGCTGCAGGCCCAACTGATAGGCAAACGCGTCAGCGCCAAGCAGGTGGCGCTCGGCCTGGCGGAGATGCCGGCGGACTTTATCAATTCCTACATTCTGGGCAGTGTCGGCGCAACCGGCTGTAATATAGGCGCCTGCGCCACCTTCATGTACAATCTGCAGACAGCTTGTCAGGACATCCAGAGCGGCCGCCGCCGCGTCGTCGTGGTCGGCAACAGTGAGGCGCCGATTACCCCGGAGATCATCGAAGGCTACCGCACCATGGGCGCCCTGGCTGAAGACGACAAGCTGCTCGCCCTCGATCCGGGTCGCAGCGTCCCCGATTACCAGCGGGCCTCCCGCCCCTTTTCCGACAACTGCGGCTTTACACTCTCCGAATCGTCGCAGTACTTTATCCTGTTTGACGACGAACTGGCCCTCGAACTCGGAGCCAACATATACGGTTCCATCGCCGATGTTTTTGTCAATGCGGACGGCTACAAGAAATCGATCCCGGGACCTGGGATCGGCAACTATATCACCGTCGCCAAGGCGGCAGCCGTTATCAGGGCCATCATCGGTGACGAGGGGCTGAAACGCAGAAGCTACGTTCATGCCCATGGTACCAGCACCCCGCAAAACCGGGTCACCGAATCGCACATCATCAATGAAATCGCCAAGGTCAACGGTATCGACCAATGGCCTGTCGCGGCCGTGAAATGTTACCTGGGCCACTCTTTGGCGGTTTCGGCCGGCGATCAGCTGATGGCATCACTGGGGACCTGGAAGTACGGTTTGATCCCGGGTATCGTAACCAGCGACCACCTGGCCGAGGACGTTCACAAGAGTCACCTGCGCTTCCTGCTCGATCATGAAGATGTGGGTGTGACCGGTATGGATGCCGTGCTGATGAATGCCAAGGGGTTCGGTGGCAACAACGCCACCGGTTCGGTTCTCTCTCCCAGCGTCACCGAAAGGCTGCTGGAGACGAGACACGGTCGCCAGCGTATGAACGATTATCGGCAGCGCAACCAGGCGGTCGCCGAAGCGACCGCCCGGTACGACCGTGAGACAACCGCCGGCAGAACGGTGCCGATCTACCGCTTCGATCACAACGTGGTCTCAGGCGAGGACCTGACCATCACCCTGGACGAGCTGAAGATTCCCGGCTACTCCCGCTCCATTGACCTGGACCTCAAGAACCCCTACGCCGAATAGAGACAGGGGGCCGGGGAGCGAGTCCTTGAGCCCTGTATTACGCCAAAGGGGCACTTGACGCGCTGCAGGGTGGACATGCACCGACAATCCCTTGCTCGACCAGGCACAGACGATCCTGCTCTGACAAGCCAAGCATCCCGCCGAGAATTTCCGTATTATGTTCTCCAAGTAACGGCGGTGCGAGGTTGTACTGCACGGGACTCTGCGAGAACTTCATCGGGCTGCCCACCAGGGCAATCTTGCCACCTCGTTGATGCTCCATTTCAATCCGCATTTCCCGGGCTGCTACCTGCGGATCGGCGAAGACCTCAGCCAGGGTGTTGATCGGCCCACAGGGTACGCCTGCCCCCTCCAGCATGTTGATCCAGTCAGCGCTGCTGCGCTGTTTCAAGAACTGCTCAAGGATCGGCAGCAACACCCTGCGGTTCGCGACCCGGTCCGCATTGCTGGCAAAGCGCTCATCCATGGCCAGCTCTGGTTCCCCGGCCAGGGCGCAGAACTTGCTGAACTGACTGTCGTTGCCGACCGTCAAAACGATATATCCATCGGCTGTCGCCAGTGCCTGGTAGGGCACGATGTTGGGGTGGGCGTTGCCCATGCGTTGAGGTTCATTGCCGCTGACGAGGTAGTTCATCGCCTGGTTCGCCAGGGTCGCTACCTGCACATCAAGCAGGGCCAGGTCTATGTATTGCCCCTCGCCGGTTCGCTCGCGGTGGGCGACAGCGGCGAGCACGGCGGTGCTTGCGTACATGCCGGTGAAGATATCGACGATCGCGACACCGACTTTCATCGGCCCACCCCCTGGCTTGTCATCCGCTTCACCTGTAAGGCTCATCAAGCCACCCATTCCCTGGATCAGGAAATCGTAGCCTGCTCGCTGTCGATAAGGACCGGTCTGCCCGAATCCGGTGATGGAACAGTAGATCAAGCGTGGATTGATTTGTTTAAGCGTTTCGTAATCAAGACCGTACTTGGCCAGACCGCCAACTTTAAAATTCTCCAGCAGGATATCGCTCTGTTCTGCGAGACGACAGACCAGGTTTCGTCCTTCCGGTCGGGTGAAATCGATGCTGACTGATTTCTTGCCACGATTGGTGGAAAGAAAATAAGCGGCGTCGGTGGTTGGCTGGCCAGCTGAATCATGCATAAATGGTGGGCCCCAGCCCCGGGTATCGTCACCGGCTCCGGGCCGTTCGACCTTGATAACTTCCGCTCCCAGGTCAGCCAGGGTCTGCCCGGCCCAGGGGCCGGCGAGTACCCGGCTGAGATCGAGTACGCGCATATGATTGAGCGGACCAGCCATGATGGTTTGACCTTTTCTCTGTTTCGGTCACCACATGCCTCTACCAGTTCACGCTGCAGCTGGTCGGAAAAGAGGGGGTGGGATGACACCTGCGATTAAAGACTCTGCCGAGTCAGGGCTGCGGTGCGGATCTCCGCAAGAGAGCTATTGGGGGTCAGGGCTTCGGGATCGATGCGGATTTCAATCAAAGCCGGTCCGGAGAAGGCCTGGGCCCGGGCGAAAGCAGCGGCAAACGCTGCGGTTTTGTCGACAGTTTCGCCGAAACCGCCCATCGCGCGCGCCATGGCGGCAAAATCAGGGTTGATTAAAGAGGTGCCCGAGACGCGGTCCGGATAGTGGCGCTCCTGGTGCATGCGGATGGTACCATACATGCCGTTGTTGACCAGGATTACGACCAGCTTCAGGCCGTATTGAACCGCTGTGGAGAATTCCTGGCAAGTCATCATAAAACAGCCGTCACCGGCAAAGCAGATCACTTGCCGGTTGCGATGCAATTCCGCGGCGGCGACTGCGGCGGGGAGGCCGTAGCCCATAGAGCCGCAGGTGGGGGCTAGCTGGGTGCGATATTGGCGATAAGCGAAGAAACGATGCAGCCAGATGGCATAATTGCCCGCACCGTTGGTCACGATCGCATCGTCGGCCAGGGTGTCATTCAAGGCCTTGACGATGGCGCGCATCTGCACCGGTCCGGGTGAGTCCTGGCCGCAGCGGAAGGCTTCGAAATCAGCCCGGGCAGCGTTCAGCCATTGGCAGTCGGCACGACGCTGTACCGACCCGAGCGCGGCCAGGGCCGCTGCAGCGGTCGTCGGCCCGGCATTGATGGCGAGGGTCGGATGATAGACCCGGCCCAGCTCCTCGGCATCAGCGTGAATATGGATCAGCGGCATGGCCATTTGCGGTGGGGTCAGCAAGGTATAGCCGCTGGTCGTCATTTCCCCAAGCCGGGGACCGAGCACAATCAGCAGGTCGCAAGCCTTGATGCGTCTGGCCAGGTTGGGGTCGATACCTATGCCGACATGGCCGACGTAGTGAGAATGTTCGTTGTCCAGGTAATCCTGGCAGCGGAAGCTGGCCGCTACGGGCAGCTGGTTGGCCTCGGCAAAGGCTCTGATCTGGTCGGAAGCAGCTGTCGACCAGCCGCCACCGCCGATGAGCAGCAACGGCTTGCGGCTTGCCGCGAGCGCCGACGCCAGATCGGTCATGTCCTGCGCCGAAGGGGCCGGAATGACGGTTTTTGCTGCCGGTGGCAGATGCGGCGAATCGACCAGCTCATTCAGCATATCTTCGGGCAAGGCCAATACCACCGGGCCGGGCCGCCCCGAAGTTGCGGTGGCATAGGCACGGTTGATGAATTCCGGGATTCGCTTCGGGTCGTCTACCTGGGCGACCCACTTGACCATCTGACCGAACATGCGCCGGTAATCGATCTCCTGGAAGGCTTCGCGCTCCAGCATGCCGCGCCCGACCTGGCCGATCAGCAGGATCATCGGTGTCGAATCCTGAAAGGCCACGTGTACGCCGGCGCTGGCATTGGTCGCACCGGGACCTCGGGTCACCATGCAGAGTCCAGGGCGTCCGGTGAGTTTGCCATAGGCCTCGGCGGCCATGGCCGCCCCACCCTCCTGGCGGCAATTCAGATAGTGGATATCATTGCGGTCATAGAGCGCATCCATAACGGCCAGGTAACTTTCTCCAGGTACGCCGTAAACCCGATCCGTACCGTTGATAACCAGACAGTCGACGAGGATTTGTGCTGCGGTTTTTTTCGTCATCTATGTGCTCGAAAACGTGGAACACTCAAAAGGGACTTGGCCCATATGCACGCCCCATAGTGTTTCAGCCCAGCTCATCAGTTTTCGCCGCCATGACAAAGTCATTGACATGCAACCCGGCTATTTTATGTGTCCACCAGGTCACTGTCACCCTGCCCCACTCTGTCAATATGGCCGGATGATGATTTTCCTGCTCGGCGATCGCTCCAACCGCGTTAGTAAACTGCAGAGCCTGCGCGAAGTTTTTAAATGTGTAGGATTTTTGCAAATGCTTGACACCCGCAACGACGATAATCTGCCAGCCCGGCAACTGCGGCAGATATTCCGCGATATCCTCCGGAGACGCCAGGGGGGCACCTGCCCTGCACGCTTCGCAACTCTTGCCAGCTAAAGAAGTCATTCGTAGCGACTCGGCACCATGCACATGAAGACCAGCGGGCAATCGCCGGTGTTGCGGTATTGGTGCTTTTCGTGCGGCGTGACCAGCACGAAATCGCCGGCGCGGACCGGCCTCCGGGTCTCCCCTTCAAGGACCAAACCTCTGCCTTCGAGGATATAGTTGAGGTGCTCGCTCTCGTGCTGGTGGTGCGGGGTATGCCCGCCAGGTTCCAGGGTGAAGACCCTGATCGAGAAGTTGGGGGCGCCATCAGCCTTGCCGATCGGCACCTGGCGGGTCGCCCCTGCCGCGCCATCCATGGTGACGGGGAAGCGCTCGCACTGCTGCAGGTTGGTTATTTTCATCGTCAGCTCCTTATCCGGCTTACAGCTCTCGTCGCTCCGACGAGGCGTAGCAAATAAAATGTGAATGGTCTGAGCCAGTCTCAGACATTGAAGAGGAAATGGCAGATGTCGCCGTCCTCGATGATGTAGTCCCTGCCGTGAAGCTGCATCTTGCCGGCCTGCTTGACGGCCTGTTCGGAACCGGCGGCCATGAGGTCATCGAATTTCATGACCTCGACACGAATGAAGCCGCGCTCGATATCGCTGTGGATCTTGCCACCGGCGATCGGCGCGCTGGAGCCCTTGCGAATGGTCCAGGCCCGGCACTCGTCTGAACCGGAAGTGTAGAAGCTCATCAGGCCCAGGGCGTCGTACAAAGCGGCATTGATGCGATCAAGGCTGGACTGGGTGATGCCCATATCTGCCATGAAAGCCTGACGTTCCTCGGCATCGTCGATGGCTGCGATCTCGCTCTCGATCTCGCAGGAGATGGTGAACACGCCGGGGCCGAGATCCTTGCCGATCTCGTCTTCGGAGACATTGCAGGCAAAGATCGCCGGCGTACGCGTTACGAAGTCGAGGCTTCTGATCACCTGGTCCTCGTCAGGCTCGAGTTTTACGCTGGAGAGGAATTTCCCCTCTTCCAGGGCGGCGTTGAAACGGTGGAGGATGCTTTCCTCCAGGGCCTGCGCAGCAGTCTGGCTGCCTTTCTTTTCCTTGCCGAGGCGGGCCAGGCGCGTTTCAACCAGCTGCATGTCGGCGAGGATCAGTTCGGTCTCGATCATGGCCCGGTCGCGCTTCGGGTCCACAGAGCCAGAGGGATGGAAGATCTTCGGGGAGTCGAAGGACCGGATCAGCAGGCAGAGCAGATCGCAGCGCCGGGCCGGGTCCATCCACAGGCGCGACGTGCTGCTGCTGGCCGTCACATCGGGGCAGAGGACAAACTGGTTTTCGGCATAAGTGGTCTTTTTAGGCCGGTAAAGGTCGCTCAGGGCGTCCACCCGGCTGTCGTGGATAATGGCGAAGCCCTCGATGACTTCGCCGGGTTTGCGGGTGTCAGGCACGCTGCGTCCGGTGAGCAGAGTGAAGAGAGTTTTCTTGCCGGCCTGGCCCAGTCCCAATATGGCAATTTTCATTAGATGATCCTTCCACGGCTAAGTAAAAGTTCTGACCAGCCCAACGTCTTGAGCAAAAGCTTGCCAGGAACATTATACTCCGGGAAAACCCATGATGCGAGTTTAACATAGCGTCAGCAGAGGGCCATGCCGACAAATCTGCAGAGCCAGCGCTTATTGCATGAAGCTGTCCGCGCGGCTTTCGATGCTGCATGCCGGCCGAAACGTGTTATAATTGTGCACCAATCATCAGTCCATTTATTCGGAGGCACTATGTCAGAATCCGTAAAAACCGAGTGTAAAGATCCGGCAGGGCATTGGTTGCATCTCTGCGAGCTGAGGAAGCAGGGACGGCAGCAGGAAGTCAGTGATCTCATGCTTGATCCCGGCCACAGATGTCACAATTGCAACGCCGTCGCCAAGCACTCCAACAATCTCTGCAACCCCAGCCCGTTTATCAAGATCTAGCTGGTTTTCGTCCGGAAACGGCCCTTTTCCGCAATCTCTGCGTCAATCTGCGGGTTTGAATTGTGCGGCGTAAAGGACTACGCCTCCGCTCAAATCCTTGATTTCCTTGACCTTGCGAAAAATAGCTCGTTTCCAGATCGAAAACTGCAGTCATGCCATCTGGAGTTTCCGGATGGACAATAATTAGCCCTATATAGTCATCGAATATGTCGTACACCATGCAATATTTTGCTGGGCCGGAAGTAAAATAAAGCTCTCTCAATACAACCTTTTGCCCCAACATGATGTATGGGGCGCATGTGCCTGCCTCGTTATTCTCTAAAATTCTTTT
>JBPPMB010000068.1:0-5192 GCA_051305855.1 Desulfuromonadales bacterium | reverse complement strand
CAGAGAGGGAAGATGGCGGCGGATCGCGGCAGTCAGCTCCGATCGTTCGAACAGTCCCATGGCGACCCAGAGGTGCCCCGGAAGTGCGGCGCGAGTGGCGAGGATATGCGCCAGCCATGCAGACGGGTGTTTCTTCCTGTTGCCAGGTTCTACGGGGACATGTGAGAGCAGAATCGCCAGCACCTCGTGATTGAACGGGGGCGGGTGTTCTTTTGACGGTTCTGCATATTGCGCGAGTAATGTCCGATCGAACCCGGGGAAGTATGCCGCCATGAGGAGGGACAGGTTGCCATCGTTCAGCCCGAGCGCGGCGGCCGTATCGCAGGGTTCCCGGGTGGCAACTGCGAGCAGGCAGGCAAACAGGTGGCGGTCTTCATCCTTGACCTGTTCGGGTTTCCGGGTGCGCAGAAGCGCGGCGTACACCGGATCTCCGGCCGTTACGCGCGGCCCGTGTCCGGGTTCCTGCGGCATGCTGGCCTGGACCGGTCGACGGCCGTTGCGAACACTCCTGACAGCGGCCTGAAGCGCCTGCGCTGCCAGTTGCGCGCAGTAATCGCGCTCAGTCGGAAGCCCCCCCAATAAACCATCGAGACGTTTCGCATCGATCGCCCGGATATCCTTGAGAGCATAGCCGACCGACAGGTCCGCAGCCACGGCGCAGGCCGCCATGGAGAAACCGCAGCCGAAGACCTGGTAACGGGCGTCGGTCACCCGGTCATGCTCGACCTTGAGGGTGAAGCGTACGGCCAGGCGGCTGCCACGTTCTTTCGTGTCCAAACCGACTTCACCGGTGCCGTCGGCATTTGACAGAACGCCTGCACGACGGGTGTCGGTCGCCCATTGGCGAATAGTTTCGGTGTAGCCTGTCATGTCGCTGTCCTGATGAAATGAAGTTGCTGGAGGGCACTCCGCATCTCCGTTGCTGCATTCGCACACTCAAACAGGAAATACGCTCCACCCTCGTAGAGCACATCGTTCTTCAACGGGTTGCCGACCTGCTCCCAGTTGGGGAAACCGCGCACCACCAGCCCTTTGCGCAGCCGATGTGCCAACGCCTCGCAGTGACAGTTGCCGACGATCAGGTCATAACAGTCAGCCAGCAGTTCGGCGTCCTCCAGATCGCCTATGAGCACCTTCTCGGCATTGATTTTCTCCAGCTGTGGTGAATCAACGCTGGAGATTGCTACGGCGACCTTGCCTCCAGCGTCATAGAGCGACTGACAGATGCCGACAAGCTGGTCCGGTTCGGCAGCAACCAGAAAGCGGCTCTGGCCGAAAGAAAAATGACTGTCGAGCATAGCGTCCTGCAAGCGTTGACGCCAACGTGCCACAGCGGCCGGTGGGCTGCTGAAGCCGGTTTCGGCGAGCAGCAGTTCGGCCAGCTTGTCGGCCGCTTCGAGCCCCTGGAGGTGCGTGAAGTGCTGATGGCGCATCTCGGGGTTCTTCTTCAGCAGCGCCGTGGCGGCGCCCTGCATCGAATCACCGACGCTGACAACCAGACCGGCATCAGCCAGCTTGCGGAGGTCTTCCAAACTGATGCCGCCGCTGGAGAGAGCCGCCTGTTTGTCGCCCAGGTGGCCATCAAGGGAAGATGAAAGATCGGGGAGCGCCAACACGATAAAACCGAAGCCTTCGATGAATTCTTTGATTTTTTCGACCTCAATCGGCGTCAGACTGACGTGCGGCAACAGTACCAGCTTGTTATCGTCGACTCCTTTGGCCGGTTCGACCAGCTGTTCAATCAAAGCCTTGCAGGTCAGCGCCCAGCCGCTCTCTAATCCACCTTCGTAGTCCGGCGTATTGACATACACCAGAGGATAATCGATCTGCGCAGAGATTCCGCGGATGTCGTCACCCTTGGTTTCGGGCAGGCCGGTGGTGTGCAGGCCGATCAGACTCGGCGTCACCTTTGCTGTGATGTTCCTGGCCGACTCAACGATGCTGTAATCGCCGCCGTCAAGCACCGCGATGGCATCGGTGACCGCGCTGGTCTGGATGGCGATCGGCTCACAGAAATGCCGGGTGAAAAAGACCTTGGTGAAGCTGGCGCAACCCTGCCCCCCATGCATCAGCGGCATGCAGCCGTCGACGCCGAGAAAGGCCAGGGTGGCACCCATCGGCTGACTGAGCTTGAACGGATTGACTTGCAGCGGATTATTTTTTTTACGAATTACTGCTCCCATGGCGCCCTCCGGGCGACGTTTTTAAAGACCGGGTTCTGCAGGGTGTTCTTGAGGTCTTCGGCCAGGTTGAGCAGGCCGTCATAGCCGCCGTAACTCTTCTTCTTCTCCTGGTTGACATCGGCGAAGGCGATGCCCTTCTTGATCGCCGTGTAGAGGCTGCGACCGCCCGCCAGCAGCAGGTCGGCGCCGGTTTCATCGATAATCCTTGCCTGCTCGCTGCCCGGATTCATCATCAGGAGGCCCTTGTCGCCAAGAGTCTGCCTGGCTTTCTCACGGTCGTCCCCGGTGGCCTTCTTGACGGCGGTTGCCACGACCTCGATGCCGAGATCCTGCAGGGCTGCGGCGATCGACCAGGTCTTGTTGCCGCCGGTGTTGAGCACGGCTTTCTTGCCCTTGAAAAACAACTGGTACGGCTTCAGCTTTTCAGTCAGCTTCGCTTCCTCTCTTGCAATCAAGTTGCGTGTTCGTTCTATCAGATCCAGATCATCCAGGGCCTCGGCGATGGCAAGCAGGCCGTTGCTGGTCTCTCGTTTGCCGTAGAAGGAAAGCGAAATCGAAGGGATACCGTAGCGTTCCAGCATTTTCCTGGCCAGGGAGACCAGGGATTTGGCGCAGACAAGGACGTTGAGCTTCGCCCTGTGGGCTGTACGGATCTGTGCGATTCGTCCGTCACCGCTTAGGGTAGACAACACGCGGATGCCGAGCTCTTCAAGCAGCGGCGTGTACTGCCACATATCACCGGTAACATTGTACTCACCGATCAGGTTGATATCGAAAGCCATCGATTGCTCGGGTTCTTTGGTGCCGATCAGGTGGGTCAATACGGCTTCACCTCCAAGGCGGCTTCCAAGGTTCTTGCTGCCGACAAAGCCGGGAGCATGCACCGGCACGACCGGAACACCATGACGTTCGGCCGCCTGTTTACAGAGCAGATCGATATCGTCACCGATCATGGCAGTGACACAGGTGGCATAGACGAATACAACTTCCGGGGCGTAGTGCTCCATGATGTAATCAATAGCTGCGGCAAGCTTCTCCTCACCACTGAAGACCACGTCGTTGATGTTGATGTCGGTAGTGAAGCCCATCCGGGTCAGATCGCGACCTGGATAACTGGTGCCGGTAGCGCGGGTTTCCCAGGATGAGCCGAGACAGGTCATCGGCCCATGTACCAGATGAGCGGCATCAGCGTAAGGAAAGAGCGATATCTGGGCGCCTTCGAAGGCACAACCTCCCGTGGTCGAGCCAGGGGTCGGTGCGTTGCAGGCAACTTTGCGGACCTGGTTATGAGCGCAGGAGCTTTCATCCAGCAGTTCTTTAATTTTTGGTTTGATAGCCATGGTGGACTGACTCCCTGAATGGTTAATTTCAGTCAGAAATCAGTCCCGTCGCATCGATGGGAGGGGAACCGGCTTTTCCGGCAGCGCTGTCGGGAAAGTGGGGAGATGTTCTGCCTTTTGCTTATAGCAAGAGTCCTGCCATAATCGGGACTTCCTGCAAAGTCGGCAGCCTACCGTGATTTGTCTATCATTTGAAGCTCCGGAAGCATACACAGATCGGGTCACGTGCCTTTTTTTTGTGCATATTATCTAAAGCGGAGTCATTGGGACGCTGCAGTTGGAGAAAACAAGCAGCTTATAGTGGCATGTTTCCCTCTGCGTCTCTGCGTTACTTCAGATTTTCAAGTGATTTCGAAGTGTCTTTGCTCTGGAGGCATACTCTTTGCTTTAACTGAAGTGAACATGTAACTATTCATCTCCCTTACTCAACGGCACAGCATGTGGGCTGCAGCTGTTGCTTGCGTGAAGTTAAGTGACAACGTTGGACGCAGGCAATGGCTGCAGACCACATGCACTCGCTTATGCTGAATAGATTACGTGAATATTGCCGGCAAAGCCGCCGGTTCCTGGCAATGAAGCCCTGAACCTTCTAAGAAGGTCCAGGGTTTTTTTACGTTAAAGCGAGGTGCAATATGTCTGAACCTGGCAACACACAGATCATCATCGACGACACCACCCTGCGCGACGGCGAACAGACGGCCGGAGTGGTCTTCAGTCTTGACGAGAAGAAACGCATCGCCAAAATGCTCGACGAGGTCGGGATCGGTGAACTGGAGTGCGGTATTCCGGCGATGGGCAGGGAGGAGCAGGTTTCAGTCAAGGCGCTGGTCGATCTGGGCCTGAATGCCCGACTGATCACCTGGAACCGCGCCGTGATCGCAGATATACAGGCCTCCATCGACAGCGGTGTAGGTGCGGTCGACATCTCCCTTTCGGTCTCCGACATCCAAATCGAGCACAAGCTGCGCAAGAGTCGTGACTGGGTCAAGGAACAGCTCAAGGTAGCGCTCGGTTTTGCCAAAAAGCACGATTTGTATGTCTCCGTCGGCGGCGAGGATGCCAGTCGTGCCGATCTTGAGTTTCTTGTCGAGCTGATGGAGATCTCCCGCAGCCTGGGCGTCGACCGCTTCCGTTTTTGCGACACCCTCGGCATCCTTGACCCCTTCACGACCTATGACAAGGTCCGCTACCTGGCAAGCAGGGTCGACCTCGACCTCGAGGTGCACACCCACAATGATCTCGGTATGGCGACGGCCAACGCCATCGCCGGAATCCGTGCCGGCGCCAGATTCGTCAATACGACAGTCAACGGCCTTGGCGAGCGAGCCGGCAATGCTGCCCTCGAGGAGGTTGTCATGGCCCTGAAACATGCCTGCGGCATTGATCTGCAGATCGATACAAGTCGTTTCGTCGAACTGTCGAAGCTGGTGAGCAAGGCCAGTTGTCGAGCTGTCCCCGAGTGGAAGGCCGTGGTCGGTGAGAAGGTCTTCTCGCACGAATCCGGTCTGCATGTTGACGGAGTCCTGAAATTTCCCGGCAACTACGAAGGTTACGACCCCGCTGAAGTCGGCTTGATTCGACACATGGTGATCGGCAAGCACTCCGGCCGCCACGCTCTCCAGGACCGGCTCGAGCATCTCGGCATCAAGCTTGGTGGTCTCGAAGCAGA
>JBPPMB010000243.1:0-3443 GCA_051305855.1 Desulfuromonadales bacterium | reverse complement strand
AAATTGATTTATCCCGGGGCAACATCGAAAAAGTCGCCACTGATCCAAGAGACACTGAACTTTATCTCGGTGGGCTTGGCACCAACACCAAGATCCTGTGGGACAGGGTTCCTCCTGAAACAGAGCCCTTTGCTCCGGAAAATCTTTTGATCTTCGGCACCGGCCTTTTATGCGGTACTCCAGCAACCGGTTGTAACCGTACCATCGTCTCCACCATTTCTCCCCAGACCAGGTTAATGGCATTCTCCATGATGGGAGGCTTCTGGGCCCCGGAATTGAAGTATGCCGGTTACGACAAAGTGATCCTGCGCGGCAAGTCTCCCGACCTGGTTTATCTGTGGATCAACGATGACAAGGTCGAAATCCGCGATGCCGCTCATTTGCGGGGAAAAGGTGCCATTGAAACAGCAGAGCTGATCAAGCAGGAGCTGAAGGAACCGAAAGCCCAGGTGGCCGCAATCGGCCTGGCCGGCGAAAATCGGGTCTATTACGCTTCCATTGAGCAGGGCCGATCCAGTGCCAGTCGCGGCGGGATCGGAGCCGTAATGGGAGACAAGGGGCTCAAAGCGATCGTTGTGCGCGGGACCAAGGATATCAATGTCGCCCGGCCTGCTGAATACATCGGGTTATGCGGCGAGGTCCTGGAATATATAAAACACCGGGAAGGTAATCCCATCCCGGGAGTCATGCCCATTTTAGCAGGGCTCGGTTCTCCGCAAGAGATGAAAGTCCATGACGAGAAGTGGCATACCGAGAATTTCATGTGGGGAAATTCACGTGTCCGCAGAAAAGATTTCTGGAACGAGGAAATCGAGAAGGAGTGGACAGAGACCCTGGAGAAGGCCCGGACCCGTCTGGTCAGTTGTTTCAACTGCCCGATGGAGTGCGGGGCAACCATTTCCATGCCTGGCCTGCCAACCTACATGATGAAATGCTTTACCAAGCTGACCTATACCATGGGTGCGTTTTCGGACCTGAATTTCGGTTTACGGATTGCCCAAAAAGCCACTGAGTACGGTGTGGACGGATTTTCCTGCCCGCAAGTCATGGCCTTTGCCCTTGAACTTCTGGAAAACGGCATCTTGACGGAGAAAGACTTTCCCGAAATGCCGGAGGACAACGAAGGCCGGTTTTACTACCTGCTTGACAAGATTGTCCGGCGGGAAGGGATCGGCGATCTCCTGGCCAATGGGACCTATTGGGCAGCCAAGGAGATTGGCAACGGCGCAGACGCCTATGCGCACAACAATATCAAGAAAACCGAGCAACTGCCGTTGAAGCTGTCAATGCTGAATCCTGTTTATTTCCTCATGTATGCGACCGGCGAGAAGATGAACATCACCCAGATTGAAGGACAGTTCCCCCAGGCGCCGTTTGCGACAAAAGAGGAGCGGGAGGCGTTTGTAGCGGACTGGATCCAGGTCCCTGATGAAAAGTTCAAACAATATTTCCTGGACTGGGAATTCCGCGGAGAAAACTCAAACCCCTATTACCCGACGGTCGAAATGTCGTGCGATATTGTCGATTGGCAAGAGACCATGCACTACATCGATGACGCTCTCGGCCAGTGTGCCGGCCTGTCATCATTTCCACTGAAACCCCCGTATCATATTCACAATTACCCGAAGTTCATTTCAGCGGGCGCCGGGATCGAGATGGATCAAGCCAAGCTCACCAAAGCAGCCAAGAGGTACCGCACGTTGGTGAGAGCAGTCAATATAAGCAGAGGCATGCGGCGCAAAGATGACAAGCCGCCAGCGAACCATTGGAAGAAAAGATTTCCCGAACTTGAAGAGCAGCTTTTGGATGGTTACTACAAACTCAAGGGTTGGAATAACGATGGGATTCCAACCAAAGAGTCCTTGCAGGATCTGGGCTTGGATTACGTGAGTGAAGACTTTGTAAAAAGAGGCATCTTGGCAGACAGCGAAGATCTGCCTCTCGGAGAGGCTCCCAACCAAACCGTTTCGGCAGAAGCAGAGAGTATTTGAGTGGAGGGTGCGAACCTTGAAGAGCGATAAGAAAAAGAAAACCATTAAAACCATAAAGATTGATATCGACAAATGCAACGGCTGCCGGGCCTGCGAAGTCATCTGCTCTGCCTTTCACGCCATGCCGAAATACAGCAGCAATAACCCGGCGAGATCTCGGATCCGGGTGACTCGCGAGCCAATCAGAGATGTCTACGTCCCGGTTTATGCCGGTGATTATGTCGTCGCCGAATGTGCGGGCAGAGACAAATACACGATTGACGGCAAGGAATACGACGAGTGTACCTTCTGCAGGGCTTCCTGCCCGTCGAGGGACCTGTTCAAGGAACCTGACTCCGGTCTGCCGCTCAAATGCGATATGTGTGAAGGCGAAGAGGAGCCCTTGTGTGTCAAGTGGTGCATGGTAGACGCTCTGACTTACGAAGACAGGGAAGTTGAAGTCGATGAGGAAGAAGATCAGCAGGAAGAGGTCGAGGTCGGCCTTGAATCGTTGATCAACAAACATGGCCTGGACAAGGTCGCTGATATCATCGCACAGCTTGCCAAGGCCTCGAAACGCTAAGTGGAAAAAAGGACAGGTACTATCGTGGAGACAGTAACCCCCGAAAAAGAAATCATCGAGGTCATCAAAGAGAACGGTGGCGACTCGTTCAAGTACTGCTACCAGTGCGGGTTGTGTGACGCGGTGTGTCCATGGAATCGGGTGCGGCCATTCAGCATGCGTAAGATTATTCGCCAGGCGACCTTCGGTTTGACCGAGATCGACAAGGAAGAGATGTGGCGGTGCACGACCTGCAAAACCTGCGTAGATCGCTGCCCCAGGGGAGTGAACCAGATCGAAGCCGGGGTTGCCTTGCGCAAACTCGGCGCAGAGTATGATGTGTATCCGGGCCATGTCGGGCCGATCCGCAACGTCGTCGGCAGCCTCACCTCCGAGGGCAACTCCCTGGGCGGGGATAGAGACAAGCGTGCGGAATGGGCCAAGGGGCTGCCGGTAAAAACCTTTTCCGAAGGGATGGAAGTCCTCTATTTCACAGGCTGCTACTTAAGTTATGACCCAAGGATGAGAACGGTGGCTGCCGCTACGGCCAGCATCCTGAATAAGGCCGGCGTGGATTTCGGGATACTGGGCTCCAAGGAAAGCTGCTGCGGAGAAAGCATCCGCAAGACGGGCAACGAGGATCTTTTCAAACGCCTGGCCAAGGACAACATCAAAGCATTCATCGACAATGGCGTGAAAAAAGTCCTGGTATCATCACCCCATTGCTACCATAGCTTCAAAAACGAATATCCCGAATTCATGGTGAACTTCGAGGTGGTTTTTATCTCCGAATATATCGCCGAGCTGGTGAATGCGGGGCGACTCGAATTCACCAAGGAGTATGCAAAGAAGGTCACCTACCACGATCCATGTTACCTGGGGCGGCACAACGGGATTTACGATGCGCCCCG
>JBPPMB010000206.1:0-7933 GCA_051305855.1 Desulfuromonadales bacterium | reverse complement strand
GATCGGTGGATCAGCTTTGGGGTTTCCGATGATCTGACTCAGGCGCAGATATCCGGTTTCAGGGATTGGGTTGTTGGCCATGGTTTTCCTCCTTTTGGTTCAGCGTGGATAGGGAAATGTTGTTCGTCTTTGCTGATTGAATAGGGAGGAGGGGAAGCTGATTCCAGTCGAAGATGGACAGGATGAAGTGAATAAATTGCGGTCAGTCCATTACTGGCCAGGAAAGAATTGATGGCAAGGATGCCATCAGGAAGGGAATTTTCCTGCGACGCAATTCGGACTAAACAGGAACCTTTCCCAGAGACAATAACAACCTTTATTAATTGCCATTTTTCCAGAAGAAATTTCACGGTATTCTTGATCCAGGCAGTGGTAGGGTCGTCGTGCTCGGAGAGCTTTTGTCCATCCAGCAATGGGTTAGTCAACAATATTTTTATTTGGGTAGTCCTGCTGCTTTCGAGAGTGATACGGCCATTCTTGGGTCATGACAGTGTGCTCTAAGTCCCCTAGCTGTTATCCAAGAAGCAAACAAAAATTGACGCAATCGTTGTGTGAATTACTCGCATAACTTAACGAAAATAGTTACGTTATGCGAGTAATCCATGTGGATGGATGTCCATGCTGGCATTAAAATTCTAAGGCTTGGATCTGATGGGCGGTCTGAGACCGCTGGGGCATGGTAGCTAAAAGGACGTTTGCTGGCGGTTTGGTGACCTGGGCGGAAAAAGGCGCGGTGTTGAGAGGTGTCCGAAAAGACTGGTAGTTTTATCGTCTATTTTATATGATGAGCCGTCTTTAAGTCATTGTAATGTTATCCGTGATCCACGGAAAAATTTGTTGATACATCGGGGGCCGTTGGGTGATATCTCAGACAACACACCCGCCACGCCTCTCCACGATGCGCACCCCGGCGGGTATTTTTATGTCTGATCAGCTGAAACAGGCCGACAGTAAACCGAAATCTCGCTGCGGGTCCTGCGGCCCTGGTGGCTTGTGAATTGAATACACCCTCCCGAAAAAGCCTGGTAGCCGTCTCCAGAAATATCGGCTGACTGCTGCAGGGAACCAATTTCTGAAGTCTCTGCAGGAATAAGGTCATCGAACTCAACCAGCGCAGCGTGGCCGAACAGTGGCACGCTGTTACCACCTCCTTCGAGCAAGCCAATGCCACCGATCACCCCATACGTAATCGATTGGCACGCATCACCGATGACAGCCCCGAGCTACTGGCCGTAATCAAGGCAGAAGGTCAGGTCTAAACGTAGAAGCACGGCATGCCGTACCCCTACATACAGAAAGGTCTCAGATGCAAAACAAGAACCCTGCCAGCGAGCTGATCGCTGTCCTGATGCCGGACGGCTCCATGCAACTTGAGTGGGCGGCGGCAGCTGGCAAACCAGATAAAAGCAGTCTGTTGCTACAGCAGGAAATCTTTTCTACCTATGGTTCTGAGAGAGAAAAATGGCTGCTTTTTTTGGGTTTCTCCGACCCTGCCGTGGTACTGCCAGCTTCTCTGGATTTCTGGCGGGGTTTCAGCGGGCTATTTGTAAACCACCTGCGCTTGACTCCCGATCTGGAAGAACTACGTCATCTGGCCCAGGTTCCTCTGGCTGAACAGGAACTTGCCGGGTTGTTGGAAATCGTCCCGGCAATGACTGGTGGGGAATATGTCAGCTCCGGGCTCCTCTCTGCGCTGTGGTCAGAGTTGAATGAGATCTTTGCCACGGCAATCAGTGTTTTCCCCGGCACTGTTGCTGATTTTATCCACCGTTTTTCACCGGATAGCCACCTGCTCGGCCGAATTTATTTTCATCTTGTCGAAAATAAAGGTGCCGACCAGCCCTTTGCTTTTCTGGCGACCTATTCAACACAAATGGGTGCGGAAGGAAAATCAAAACATCTGCCATTGAAATATGCTCTGCAAGAATACCGGGATGACAACGACAAGTTGCTGGAACTGCTGGTTACCGTCTACGAGGTTGCCAAGGAAAGTGAACTGATTGCCGGGTTGCTGGAAAGCAACCAGCTTTTCTCCCCTTTAGCATGGGATAGCGCGGATGCCTATACTTTTTTACAAGAGGCCTCTCTCTATGAGAAGGCGGGTATTCTCTGCCGAATCCCTGATTGGTGGAAGGCCAAGGGCGTCAACCTTAGCCTCAAGATCAGTCTCGGCGAGAGGCCCCCTGCTATGGTGGGTATGGCCGCATTGCTCGATTTTACCCCCCAACTCATGCTGGGGGAGGAAGCAATCTCTGCTGATGAAGCCAGGCGTCTGCTTGCCGAAGTGGATGGCTTGGCCTTTATTAAAAATAAGTGGGTGGCTGTTGATCGGGAGCGGCTGGAACAAACGCTGGCCGCCTATGAAGAGGCGCAAAAACTGGCAGACAAGGAAGGGCTGACCTTGTCCGAGGCTATGCGCTTTCAGTTGCAACCTCAGGCAGGGCCAATGGAGATGGCCGACGTTGCTGTTCTGGAAGTGGAGAATGGGCAGTGGCTGCAATCGGTGTTCACCAGGATGGCAAATCCGCAGCTACTACCGCAAGTGAATACGGATGATCGTTTTAAGGCAAAGCTACGTCCCTATCAACAGGAGGGTCTGCGTTGGCTCTGCGGACTCCACGGTCTCGGCTTTGGCAGTTGCTTAGCCGATGATATGGGCCTCGGCAAGACAGTTCAAGTGCTGGCTTTTTTAAATGTTCTGGCCGGAATGAGGGCTGCTGAGAAGAAATCTGCTGCGTCCCTGCTCATCATTCCAGCGTCGTTGCTCTCTAACTGGGATCAGGAGATCAAGAACTTCTGGCCAGAGATGAAAGTTTTGCTGGCTCATCCGGCGATGCACAAAGGTCAAAAGATGATGGTGCCGAGCGAGGCAACACTGGACGGCCAGGATCTGGTTATTACCACCTATGCTCTGACTCAGCGCTATGATTGGCTGATGGATTATAAGTGGCAGTATGTCATCCTGGATGAGGCGCAGGCGATTAAGAACCCAAGCACCAAGCAGACCAGAGCGGTCAAAAAGATTCCAGCGGTCAATCGCATTGTCATGACCGGTACGCCGGTGGAAAATCGCTTGAGTGATCTCTGGTCGCTGTTTGATTTTGTTAACCCCGGATTGCTTGGTTCAAGTAAGGAGTTTGCTTCTTTCAGTAAGGGACTGGCTGACCATCCGGATGGCTATGGGCGGCTGCGCAGGATGACCTCTCCCTTTATCCTGCGGCGTTTAAAGAGCGACAAGTCGATTATCACGGACCTGCCCGATAAGGTGGAGATGAAGTGCTGGGCTTCCCTCAGCCAAAAGCAGGTGGTTGTATATCAGCAGCTTGTTGATAATATCACCGCGATGCTGGAGACAACTGAGGGTATCCAGCGTAAGGGGATGATCCTGGCGGCGCTGACCAAATTCAAGCAGATCTGCAATCATCCTGATCAATATGCCGGGGTGGATGGCTACCATGAAACGGAGAGCGGCAAATTCGCCAGGTTGCGGGAAATCTGTACCACCATCTATGAAAAACGTGAACGAGTCCTGGTCTTCACCCAGTTCAAGGAGATGACGGAACCTCTGGCCCGGTTCCTGGAGGTGGTGTTTGAACATCCCGGTCTTATCATCCATGGCACTGTGCCGGTGGGGAAACGCAAGAAAATCATCGAACAATTTCAATCTAACGAGTATATTCCTTTCCTGGTGCTGTCACTGAAGGCTGGTGGGGTGGGGCTTAACCTCACTCGTGCTAATCACGTTATCCACTTTGACCGCTGGTGGAACCCGGCCGTGGAGAATCAGGCCACCGATCGTGCGTTCCGTATTGGTCAGCAGAAAAATGTCATGGTGCATAAATTTATCACCAAGGGAACCATTGAAGAGAAGATTGATGAAATGTTGACGATGAAGGCCAAACTTGCTGATTCTCTGGTGACAACCAGTGGCGAGACCTGGCTTACAGAGATGAAGAACGAGGAACTTGCTGACCTGTTCCAACTGACAAAATAGGGAGAGTTAATGATGCGTTATTATGAAGGCTATCCTCCTTACGTCACCGTGGCCGAAAAAAGAGCCAAGGCGGAAAGAAAGATTAAGCAGCTCCGGAAAAAGAATTTAGACCTGCGACCGGTCGTTCTTCAAGGCCGGGCTCTGGCCAAAACCTGGTGGGGCAAGGCTTGGAATAAAAACCTTGAGAGTTACGCTGACTACAGCAACCGCATCGACCGGGGTCGCAGTTATGTCCGTCATCTCGCCGTTCTCGATCTGCAGATTGCTCCCGGCAAGGTAACGGCACTTGTTCAAGGCTCTAGCAGTCAACCCTACAAGGTGCTGATCAGTATTGCCGAAATGAAGCAGAAGAACTGGCAGGCTATCAAGAAAGCGTGTCAGTCCAGACTCTCCTCACTCCCTGATCTCCTGGCCGGGAAGTTTCCGAAGGATCTGCAGGAAATATTTATGATTCAGGGTCAAGGCCTTTTTCCCTCCCCATCGGAAATATCTTTTGACTGCAGTTGCCCGGACTGGGCCTCCATGTGTAAACATGTTGCCGCTACTCTCTACGGTGTTGGCGTACGTCTTGATGAAGAGCCTGCTTTGTTTTTCACCTTGCGACAAGTGGCTATGGATGATTTGGTCAGCCAGGCGGTGCAGGACAAGACCTCCAGCATTTTGGCCGGAGACACGGCAAAAGGCAGCAAGGTTATTGCTGATGATCGGTTGGCCGAACTGTTCGGTATTGAGATGGACGATTTAAACTTTGCAGCGCCAGTTCGGAAGAAGGTGAAGAAAAGTAAGCTGGCAACTAAAAAATCGTTGAAAACTACGAAAATAGTTGCGCAAGACGGATTGCAAGGCCATTCAACAGCAACAGCTCTGATTGTCCATTGTATAGCTGGCTGCAAGGGCGGAGTCAGTATCAAAGAGCTACAGCAAATAACAGGTCTTCCGGCCAGTAAATTGTATGGCATCCTGGCCCGCCTAAAGCAAACGGGCCGGGTGAAGAACCCCTCACACGGTATTTATTGCCGATTCTGAAGTAGGGGAAGGGTCAGAGGGCTGACTCCTTTTTCTCCTTTTTCCGTAGCAAATATTGATACTTACTGCTCCAGTAGCTTTCTGGATAAACTGTGTAGTTCCGAGTTCGCCAATGCAACCACTTTCTTTTTGACGGTTCTGGAGTAGTATTCCTGCTCCGTCTTGGTCAGATGATCGCCTTCCAGCTTTTTCTTGAATAGCTCCTTCTGCTTTGGGGAGAAGACCTGAGAAAGGGCATGTTCCAGAGAGAACTCTTCGTAACGGTCCTTACGTCTCCGATCTTTCTCAACCTTCTGTTCATAATAAAGCTCAAACAGGCCCCTGACGCGCTCCGGGTCAAATTTGTCCTCTGCCCAATTGGGCGTTTGGTTCTGTGCCAGTGCCTTTCTCCAAGCTTTCACAAGGTTCTTGTCATTCTCGGAGAATCCTTTTTTTAGCTTGGTCAGCCACGAAAAGGACAAGTGGTAGTAAGTGTAGACTGACGCAGACAACAGCAGTAGTCGGTGGTACCGCTCTTTGAGATCATCAGTAGGAAGTTTCTGTTCAACCTGGTCCGAGGCAAACTGATAGCTTTCTCCTGCGTTGGCCAGAAGGACGGGGAACCCCTCCCAGAGTCGAGTGTCGTTGCTCTTGACTACCTCGGCCAAAGTCTCGTTGACATCCAGTTCTTCGCTCGTTTCGAACATCGGGAAACCGAGCTTGGACAGGCTTTTGAAAAATTTATCGTCAGTCATTTTGTTCACCCTTCCGCAGTCGTTCCAGGAAGTGGTCTATGTTTGGTCTTAGCCGTTCTTCCGCGACATCGTAGCTGACCATCTCATGGAAGTGGGCGACAAGTTTTTTTAAATCCAGTTCGTCTTTATGCGCTGTTGCCAGTCTTAGACAATCTTCAAAGTCGACCCTGGTGCCGCGCATCAGTTTGCTTGTAATCAGGTCGTAATCGTTCAGGATGCCGATGTAAAGATGTGAAATTTCCTTCAGGACACTGTTCCGGCCATCCTCTAATGGGGAGAGTAGCAGTCCAGTTGTATGGATGTTGTTCCCCCGGAATATGTCGAAGTGAAAGATTTCACCTTTTCGCTGCCAACCCTGACCATTGGCCTGCGTGTAACCCATTGCTGGTAATTGCTTCATCAGGTAGTTGTGTTCCCTGGTGTCAGGTACCATGAAGTAGACATCTTTTGTGGATTCTTTTACCCCCAATAACGTCATGGCGGTACCACCGCAGGCGATTAGATGGACTTTTCGCTTGAGAATGCGATTCCACGCTCGCATGTGATCAAGAAGTTCGTTTTTGTCTAGCCTGTATTCGTTTTGTACCATTAAGCACAATCCCTTGTATTTATTCGTACAACTATTTGTATGTATTTATACAAGGATGTGTTTTGCTTGTCAAGTGGTATGCAAATTGTCCAAAAGGGTGTGCTCCACCCCGTATGGATGGGGTCGGGTGCTGTTGGACAGCAGACACAAAGAAACCCGCCTATATAGCTGGTTCTCTGTGCTACGTTTGATTGTGTTGGATTGTGAATGGCGGGTAGATGGGGATTGGGTTGTTGGCCATGGTTTTCCTCCTTTTGGTTCAGCGTGGACAGGGAAATGTTTTTCGTCTTTGCTGATTGAATAGGGAGGAGGGGAAGCTGATTCCAGTCGAAGATGGACAGGATGACGTGAAAAAATTGCGGTCAGTCCATTACTGGCCAGGAAAGAATTGACGGTAAGGATGCCGTCAGGAAGAGAATTTTTCTGCGACGCAATTCGGACTGAACAGGAACCTTTCCCAGAGACAATAACAACCTTTATTAATTGCCGTTTTTCCAGAAGAAATTCCACGGTATTCTTGATCCTGGTGAGCCGGGGTCGTACCTAGCTAAGACTTTGGAATTATAAGAAAAAGGCCTTGTTTCTGACCGTGAAGAGGGCTTATAGGCCAATTTTTGAGGGTAAAAATGGGCTTATAATTTAAGAGCAGGTTTTTATCACTTTGGAGGGGATGGTGCTCTTTGTATGATCCATTTGCACACCAGCAAAATATTCAGTGACGACCTGGCCAAATCAGGTTGTGTTCTCCCTGTAGCGGAAGAAAAAACTGTCGGCTGGCACTGGTATGCCCATCGCGTCATGCTGATGCGGAAAAAGTGCCTTATCGTCATGGAGGAGGCCAGCCGCTACGCACTGATCTTTGTCGGTTTGAAAAAACGCGACTTCGCCGGTTTTGACAAGGTTCTGAGTTCGCGGATTATTGCCGAGGCAAGCTGGCTGTGCGACCTGCCGCACCCCGGCCCGAATGAGCAACTGATCGCGGCGGTTGAGCGGCAATGTTCATCCACCGTCTGGTCGCAGGGGCTGGATCGCAGCGTGCAGGCGCATATCCGACAGGTCGCCGACGAGATGGAATATTTTGTCAGATACCACTTCGAGCGATTGCCCGAAACGGCGGAGGAAGAGTTTGCTCTGGGACTTCGTCTCAATAACACATTGCGCAAGCGCGGCGGGGACAAGGATTATTTTTTCCCGAGGGAGGCATGGCGCAATTCCCTGCTGGCCCTGCTGCAACCGCATGCAGGGGCGAACATCGTGAATCTGGCTGACTTCAGAAAGGGGCGGAAAAATGTCTGACAAAGTCGTTCTCTATCAATCTGCCGAAGGTAAAGCGTCCCTCGACGTGCGCCTGGAAAAGGAAACCGTATGGCTGAATCTGAATCAGGTCGCAGAGCTGTTCGGTCGAGATAAATCTGTCGTCTCGCGACATGTTAACAATGTCTTTCGTGAGGGAGAGTTAGCGCGGGATTCAGTTGTTGCAAATTTTGCAACAACTGCCGCAGACGGCAAGACCTATCAGGTCGATTACTTCAATCTTGATGTGATTATTTCTGTCGGCTACCGAGTCAAATCGCTACAGGGCACACGATT
>JBPPMB010000172.1:0-1986 GCA_051305855.1 Desulfuromonadales bacterium | reverse complement strand
GTTCACCAGAAACCCTTGCACGGGTCACTGCCAACTTGACCCAGTCTTTGATCGGCACATCTTTCGCCTGGCAGGCGCGGAAAATGTCACCTTTTTCGACTTTTTGCTCAAGCAGCGTCTGCCCTGCAGAATTTACGATGCGCATAACGCCATTGGCGGACGCTTCGAAAGTCTTGTCATGGGAGCCATACTCCTCGGCTTTCTGTGCCATGAGTCCGACGTTAGCGACACTGCCCATGGTGGCCGGATTGAACTGACCATGGCGCTTGGCGTCTTCAATGATTTCGCGATACATGGTCGCATAGCAGCGGTCGGGAACCATGGCGATGGTGTCCTGCAGCTCATCTTTCAGGTTCCACATCCGGCCGCCGTCACGGACCACGTTAGGCATGGAGGCATCGACGATCACGTCGTTGGGAACATGCAGGTTGGTGATGTTCTTGCGCGAGTCAACCATGGCCAGCGCCGGCTGCTTTGCGTAGCACGCGTTGATGTCAGCTTCAATCGCGGCTTTTTTGTCGGCTGGCAGCTTGCTGAGTTTACTCAGGATATCACCCAGCCCCATGTTCGGGCTGGCGCCAATTGATTTCAAAGTCTCGGCATGCTTGTCAAGAGCATCTTTAAAATACACGGATACGGCATGACCGAACATGATCGGATCGGAAATCTTCATCATGGTTGCTTTGAGGTGCAGGGAAAGCAGAACGCCTTTCTCTCTGGCTTCCTCAATGGTTGCAGCGTAAAATTTGCGCAGGGCGGCAACATTCATGACAGAGCTGTCGAGTATTTCTCCCTGAAGCAAGGCCAGGCCCTCTTTAAGAACCTTTGTGCTGCCGTCGGCGCCGACAAACTCGATCTTGACCTTGTCAGCCTTGTCCATGGTGACGGATCTTTCCGTCTCGTAAAAGTCACCACCGTCCATGTGCGCAACGCGGCATTGGGAGACTGCCGGCCAAGCCTGCATCATGCGGTGCGGGTTTTTCTGGGCAAACTTCTTGACCGAGGCTGCGGCACGGCGATCGGAGTTACCTTCGCGCAGTACCGGGTTGACCGCGGAGCCGAGACATTTGGCAAAACGTGCCTGCAGCGCTTTTTCCGCTTCGGTCGTGGCCTCTTCAGGGTAACTGGGTATATCGTATCCCTTCTCCTGCAGTTCCTTGATGGCCTCCTGCAGCTGCGGAACCGATGCGCTTATGTTTGGCAGTTTGATGATATTTGCTGCCTGAGTCTTTACCAGTTCGCCGAGCTCAGCCAGATAGTCGGGGATCTTCTGTTTTTCAGTCAGATTGTCGGGAAAGTTTGCGATGATGCGACCGGACAGTGAAATGTCTCTTGTCTCAACGTCAACGCCGGTTCCCTTGGTGAATGCCTGAACGATCGGCAGGAAGGCGTAGGTTGCTAACGCAGGTGCTTCATCAATTTCTGACCAGATAATCTTGGACGCCATATTTTCTCTCCTTAAGGGTTTTATTTCAGTATTGTCAGAGGCTTAATGTAAAGACAAAAAATGCGCAAGAAAGCCTTGCGTAAAGGTGTATACAGTATACAAGCGGCTTTATGCCTGTCAAGGGAAAAGTGTGTCCGTTCCGAGACTAAATCCGGATGTATTTTAATCAAAAGGTAACAAAATTAAAATGCGAAAAGACAGATAACGACTTGTGACCATGCGTTGTAAAAAACGACTTCAAGCCGGATTTCAGAGGCATTAACAGGCTTGTCCCATGACCCTCTTCCCCGGCATGCCGGGAGATCGGCAGAGTCTTTGAGTGTGGGTGGATGAGAAGGTTGGAAACAGTTTTCTACTCTACAGGAGGCATGCTGCTGGAGACGGGGAAAATATCGGATTCGCGGGCTCTCTGACGGGCGTCTTCAAGGTCTTTTCCGGTCATGTCCCGGCGGATACTGAGAGTCTGCCCTGGAAATATCTGGCGAGGATCTTTGATCTGGTCACGGTTAGCCTGGTAGAGCAGTGGCCACAGCAGCCCT
>JBPPMB010000146.1:0-4686 GCA_051305855.1 Desulfuromonadales bacterium | reverse complement strand
GACCACTCCTGCGGCGTCATTCCGGCATAGTTTTAGCCGGAATCCAGATTTTGCAGAGTTCAAAGCCTGGATCCCCGACAACCCTTGCAGGAGCGGCGTCATTCCGGCATGGTTTTAGCCGGAATCCAGATTTTGCAGAGTTCAAAGCCTGGATTTCCGACAACCCCCGGGGATGACGACCCTTGGACTACAGGTGAATAGTGACAAAGGTTAAAGGTTAAAGGTTAAAGGTTAAAGGTTTGCAACCAAGATCTTTATGGCCCTTGTTTTCGAGTTATCTGTATGGGGCTATCAGATGTTATCAGATGTTATCTGCGGCAAAATGATGTTGGTTTTAAAGGTTTTTGCGCATCTCGTCCCTCGTTCCGGGTTCATAAGGACTAACCATGTCATCTAAAAACAAGATCGTCCCTGTCGTGCTCTCCGGCGGCGCAGGTACCCGCCTGTGGCCCTTATCCCGCGAGCTTTATCCGAAGCAGCTGCTGCCGCTGGTCGGGCCGCGAACCATGCTCCAGGACACAGTGCTGCGTCTGGAAGGACTTGCCGACCTGGCTGCACCGCTGGTGGTCTGCAATGATGCGCATCGCTTCATGGTCGCCGAACAGTTGCGCCAGGTGGGACAGGCCGCCGACACGGTGATCCTTGAACCGGTCGGCCGCAATACCGCTCCGGCCGTGGCAGTGGCTGCCCTGCAGGCGATGGCCGACGGCTCGGACCCGCTGCTGCTGGTGCTGCCCGCCGACCATGTCATCACGGATGCCGCGGCCCTCTGCGCTGCAGTCAGTGCCGGGGTTGCCACGGCGCAGGACGGTGCACTCCTGACCTTTGGCATCGTGCCGACGGCGCCGGAGACCGGGTACGGATATATTCAGCGCGGTGAAGAGTCAGTTGTTACGGGGGGAAAGTCAACCTCGCCCCCCTCGCCCCTCACCCCTTACGTTGTTAAAAAGTTTGTTGAAAAGCCGGATCTGCAGACGGCAGAAGGCTACCTTGCGTGCGGTGATTACTACTGGAACAGCGGCATGTTCCTGTTCAGGGCCTCGACCTATCTTGCCGAACTGGCAAAATCGGCTCCGCAGTTGCTGGCCGCCTGTGAACTGGCCTGGCAGGGGCGGGCAGCCGACCTGGATTTTACCCGTCTTGACGCCGAAGCCTTCGCCGCCTGCCCTGCAGATTCCATCGATTATGCAGTGATGGAGAAGACCGGGCATGCCGTGGTGATTCCGCTTGACGCCGGCTGGAGTGATGTCGGTTCCTGGGCGGCGCTCTGGGCGGTCGGCGATGCTGACGGCCAGGGCAATGTCAGTACCGGGGATGTCATCAGCGTCGATTGCCAAAACAGCTATTTCTATTCCGGCACGCGCCTGGTGGCCGGGATCGGTCTGCAGGGCGCTGTGGTGATCGAAACAGCCGACGCCGTGCTGGTTGCGGCCAAAGACCGGGTGCAGGAGGTCAAGCAGGTTGTCGAACGGCTCAAACTGCTGGAACGCCAGGAGTATCTGCTGCACCGGCGCGTCAACCGGCCCTGGGGAGCCTATGAAGGACTGGATGTCGGTGACGGTTTTCTGGTCAAGCGGATCACCGTCAATCCCGGCGCCAGTCTCTCCCTGCAGAGTCACCGGCACCGCGCCGAACACTGGGTGGTGGTGCGCGGCATCGCCGAAGTCACCTGTGAAAATGTGATCCAGATCCTTGAAGCGAACCAGTCAGCCTATATTCCGATCGGCGCCAGGCACCGGTTGAGCAATCCCGCTGATGAGATTCTCGAGATCATCGAGGTGCAGACCGGGGCACTGCTGGTGGAGGAAGATATCGAGCGGTTTGAGGATAAGTACGGGCGATAGGGCGGAGGCTGGAGGTCAGGGGACTGTCCCCGAACGGGGACTGTCCCCGAACGGGGACTGTCCCCAGTGAGTGTCCCCAGTGAGTGTCCCCAGTGAGTGTCCCCAGTGACGGAGACTGGAGGCTTGAGGTTAAAGGTTAAAGGTTAAAGGTTTGAAGCCAGATCTTTATGGCCCTTGTTTTCGGGCTATCTGTTTGGGTTTATCAGATGTTGTCAGATGTTATCTGCGGCCAAATGATTGTTGTTTTTGCAGGATTTCTCGACCCGCGTTCCTCGTGCCGCATCCCGGAGAGATTCACCGATGAAAATTTCATGTTTCAAAGCTTATGATATCCGCGGCCGCATCCCTGATCAGCTCAACGAGGAGGTGGCCTATCGCATCGGCCGCGCTTATGCACAGTTTTTGCAGCCGAAAACCGTGGTGGTCGGCCAGGACATCCGGCCAAGCAGTCCGGCGCTGGCGTCGGCCCTGACCAGGGGCTTGACTGAAGGCGGGGCAGACGTGCTCGATATCGGCATGTGCGGAACCGAGGAGGTGTATTTTGCCACCTCTCACGCCAGGGCCGATGGCGGCATCATGGTGACGGCAAGCCACAACCCGGCTGATTACAACGGCATGAAGCTGGTGCGTGAGGCGAGCAGGCCGATCAGCGGCGACAGCGGCCTGGACCAGATCCGCCAGCTTGCCGAGCAGGGTCACTTCGCTGCGCCCGGGCAGGCTGGGCAGGTGTCCCGTTACGAGCACCGGGTCGCCTATCTGCGTCATCTGCTCAGCTATATCGACACCTCGGCTCTGCGGCCTTTGAAGGTCGTGGTCAACGCCGGCAACGGCTGTGCCGGGCCTGTGCTCGACCTGCTTGAGAAACAGCTGCCGCTGGAGATCATCAAGATCTGCAACGAACCGGACGGCACCTTCCCCAACGGCATTCCCAACCCGCTGCTGCCGGAGAACCGCGGCATAACGCGCGATGCGGTGCTGGAACATGGCGCCGGTCTCGGCATTGCCTGGGATGGCGACTTCGACCGGTGTTTCTTCTTCAATGAGCACGGCGAGTTTATCGAGGGTTATTACATCGTCGGCTTGCTGGCCGAGGCGTTTCTGGCCAGGCAGCCTGACGCGAAGATCATCCATGACCCGCGCCTGACCTGGAATACCATCGACCTCGTGCAGAAGGCGGGCGGCCGGGCGGTCATGAGCAAGACCGGTCACGCCTTCATCAAAGAGCGCATGCGTGCCGAGGACGCCGTCTACGGCGGCGAAATGAGCGCTCATCACTATTTCCGCGACTTCGCCTACTGCGACAGTGGTATGATCCCCTGGCTGCTGGTGGTCGAGCTGATGTGCCGCCAGCGCAAGCTGCTCACCGAGCTGGTCGGTGAACGCATGCGCCTGTTCCCTGCCAGCGGTGAAATCAACCGGACTCTGAGCCATCCGGCGGCAGCGCTTGCTGCTGTTGAGAAACACTATGCTTCCGGAGCCGTCACTATTGACCATACTGACGGTCTTTCCATCGAATATTCTGAATGGCGTTTTAATCTGCGCATGTCGAACACCGAGCCGGTGGTTCGGCTGAACGTCGAAAGTCGCGGCGATCAGGCGCTGATGCTGCAAAAGACGGATGAATTGCTGGATTTTCTTGGTAAAATCTAGCAATGCGCAGTGCGCGCATCAGAAGTTATCCGCGGCCAACAGGTTTTCCCCTGGAGTTTTTTATGGCAAAAAAGATATTGGTGACAGGCGCCGCCGGTTTTATCGGTTTTCATCTCTGCCAGCGTTTGCTGGCACGGGGCGATACCGTCACCGGCCTTGACAACCTGAATGACTACTACGAAGTATCACTTAAAGAAAACCGTCTCAAGCAGCTGACAAATCAAGATAATTTCACTTTTATAAAATGCGATTTAGCAGACCGCGCCGCTCTGGAAAAACTCTTCGCCGGGCATAGGTTCGATGCGGTGGTCAACCTGGCGGCCCAGGCCGGGGTGCGTTACTCGCTGACCAATCCGCACGCCTATGTCAACGCCAACCTGGTCGGTTTCATGAACGTCCTCGAGGGGTGCCGGCAGCAGCAGGTCGGCCATCTGGTCTTTGCCTCGTCCTCATCGGTCTACGGGGCCAACACCAGCATGCCCTTTTCGGTACACGACAACGTCGACCATCCGCTCTCTCTGTATGCTGCGAGCAAGAAGGCCAATGAACTGATGGCGCACACCTATGCGCATCTTTACCGGCTGCCCTGCACCGGTTTGCGTTTTTTCACCGTTTATGGTCCCTGGGGACGGCCGGATATGGCCCTGTTCCTCTTCACCAGGGCCATTCTCGCCGGTGCGCCGATTGAGGTCTTCAACCATGGCCGCATGCAGCGCGATTTTACCTATATCGACGATATCGTCGAAGGCGTGATGCGGGTGACTGACCAGCCGGCACGACCGAATCCTGACTGGTCGGGTGATCACCCCGACCCGGGGACGAGTGCTGCGCCCTACCGGGTCTATAACATCGGCAACAACAACCCGGTGGAGTTGATGCACCTTATTGAAACGCTGGAAAAAGCCCTGGGCAAGACAGCCGCGAAAAACTTCCTGCCGCTGCAGCCGGGTGACGTGCCAGCCACCTGGGCGAATGTCGATGCCTTGAGCAGCGATGTCGGTTTCCGCCCGGCGACCCCGATCGAAGTCGGTGTCGGCCGGTTTGTGGAATGGTACAAGGGGTATTATTGTTGAGAGGCTGGAGGCTGAAGGCTGGAGGCTGGAGGCTTGAGGCTTGAGGCTTGAGGCTTGAGGCTTGAGGCTTGAGGCTGAAGGCTGAAGGCTGAAGGCTGAAGGCTGGTGACCCAGCCCCC
>JBPPMB010000102.1:0-6309 GCA_051305855.1 Desulfuromonadales bacterium | reverse complement strand
GAGGTTGCCGCACAAGATCAGGGCCATCATTGTTACGGTGATCAGTGACAGTAAGCGTTTCATCCTTTTTCTCCTTATTGATGATGTTAAACAGCGCGGCGGGATGCCGGAAGCTGACGATGCAAAGTCTCAGATTGAAAACCCTGGATCGATCATGAATCAATATATCAGGTAACAACCGAAATGCTAATGGAATAGAACGATTTTGTCGTGGAAAACTGGACACTTAAATTGGACACATAATAGGGACAACTTGATAGTGACACGCAAAAAGGACACTCAAAATAGAGTATCCCCTGTTGAAAACGACCGACATCAATACCATTAATCATTTTTGTCATTGTCATCATTGATCTCTATTTTGTATATTTTTCAACTTCTCATTATACGTCCCCGACGTTGCAGAAAGTAAGACCGGGGCCGCATTGCAATACAAAAAAAGGCACCCTGTTGAGAGTGCCCCTTGCGCGCAGCAGACTCCAGTCCGCGCATCTATTCCCAGTGATCACCGCGCCGCCGGCGCAGTTCGATGTCGATCGATTCAACCCGCCCCCGGTCGCTGATAAACGAGCTGAGCAGCAGGCTGACCAGGCTGATAATCAGCGAACCGAACAGGGCGGAGCCGAATCCGTCCACCACGAGACCGCCGATGAGACCCGAAGTCATCATCAGCAGCACGGCATTGATGACAAATGTAAACAAGCCGAGGGTCAACACATTGATCGGCAGGGTCAGGATAAAGAGGATCGGTCGGAAAAACGCATTGAGAACCCCCAAAACCAGGGCGGCAAAGAGAGCAGTACCGAAACCGTTTACATGAATACCAGCAAAGAGATAGGCGGCCACCATAATGGCAACAGAAAGAATAAGCCACCGGAGTATCAGTCCTTTCATGTGCAAGCCTCCCCTGCTGCTCTTGAACAGTACACAGCTATTCTACCGCATGAGCCGGTTGATACAAGCTGCCTGTGCATGTGGTCTGGTCTGCAGCTATTGCCTGCGTCCAGCGTTGTCACTTAACTTTCCGCAAGTAACAGCTGCAGCCCACATGCTGTGCCTTTGAGTAAGGGAGCTGAATAGTTACGCAAAAAGCTTATATAGAGCGGCCTATTTTTGAGTGCCCCGAAGTGGTTGTGGCCGTTTGGACGGCTGCACAGTAGCAATGGTTTATGATCGGTTGATTTGCTAAGTTGCGCGAAACCGTTAGAATTAAAAAAATTGATGTCTCATTTGCTGGCAAGGAGCGTAAACCATGAAGTGTCCGTTGTGTAAAAGCAGGGAGTACGTGGAAATCGATCTGCATGCCGAGGGATTCTCCCAGGATGCACGGGAATGCGGAGTATGCGGTGGTGTCTGGACCTTCTCCGGCGACGTGATGAAAATTATCAGGGGTAAGGTCCAGAAACAGCAGAAGGTGTGCACAGACTTTATCTGTCCAACCTGCAAATGCATGGTCAGTCATGAAACCGAGTTGCGTGCCTTCCAGTTCCACGAAGAACTTTACGAGTGCACCGCCTGCGGAACCATTTGTTCTGTTTCCCACGATAAAGTGGAAGTCGTTAAAGATTCACAAAAAGGGTCTTTCCTCGATTCCACAGGAGATCTCGTGGAATCGGACGATTACAACACCATGTAGCTGTGCGACTCGGGATTTGACCTGACAGGCATTAGTGGTGGAAATCGAATGGGTTCTGATATGGGATCGCAGCCATGCAGACACGCGACAGCTTCAAGCACAATGCCGGTGAAGACGATTTCTTCATCACTGCATACGCCGATTATGCCAATGGTAATAAATAGGTCGTCGATGAATGATTTAACCGGCAAGACCATCTGGATCACTGGCGCCTCATCAGGTATCGGCGCCGCCCTGGCGCGCGCACTCTCGGCCCGAAAAGCTCGGCTGATCCTCTCCGCGCGCTCTGGCGGCAAATTGGAAGCCGTCCGCCAGAGTTGCAGCGGAGCCGTCCAGCATCTTTGCCTGGTTATGGATCTCGCAGACCAGGCCTCAATCGAGTCCGCCTGGCAGCATCTGCAAAGAATCCCGCGCGAGGTGGACATCCTGATCAGCAACGCCGGGATGACCCAGCGCTCCAAGGTGATGGAGACCACCATGGAGGTCTATTGGCTGCTGTTTCAGGTGAATTTCATGGCGGCGGTCGATCTGACCAAGAAGGTTTTGCCAGGGATGCTTGAGCGGGGCACGGGGCGGATCGTCGCGGTCAGCAGCCTGATGGGCAAGTTCGCCTCACCGCAACGTTCAGGATACGTCGCCGCCAAGCACGCCCTGCAAGGCTTCATGGACGCCCTGCGCGCCGAAGTTCACGACGACGGCATCAGGATACTGGTCGCTTCGCCCGGCTTCGTCAACACCGATGTCTCACGCAACGCACTGCGCGGCGACGGCACCCTGCATGGCAGGATGGACCCATCACAGACTGCAGCCATCTCCGCCGACAACTGTGCCGCACAAATTATCAACGCCATGCTTAAAGACCGTGCCGAAGTATTCCCCGGCGGCAAAGAACGCATCGGCCTGCTGCTGAACCGGGTTTCGCCCGGCCTGCTGCGGCGGGTGATGCGCAAAGTCCGGGTGGACTGAGAGCGGCGCAGCGCTTGCCGCTACGCATCTGCAGTTTTTGCTTCATTTCACACTTGCCGGATTTACGAGGGAAAGGTCAGCGCATTTCCCTCATCAGACCAGAAAAGGGACACCCATAACGGGTGTCCCTGATGCGAATGTTGCCGGTTTTTTAGACGCGGATAATCAGATATTGTAACCGGTTTCCGAGTGATACGATTGATCGAGGCCCATCCGCTCGTCGTCTTTTTCGACGCGCAGGCCCATGGTTTTACCGAGGACAAACAGCAGCGCCAGGGTAACGACAACCGCATAGGCTCCGGCGGCAAACACACCGATCAACTGGACCCAGAGCTGGTGCAGATTACCACCAATCAAACCGGTGGCACCGACACTGGCGAAAATACCGGTGGCGATGGCGCCCCAGGCACCGCCCACGCCGTGCACACCAAAAGCGTCAAGGGAGTCGTCGTAACCCCAGCGATGCTTCATCATCACACCAGCGTAGCAGACTGCTCCGGCAGAAAGACCCATGAGCAATGCCCAGCCGGGAGTAACGAAACCGGCAGCGGGCGTAATAACCACGAGACCGGAAACGACCCCGGAGGCCGCTCCCAGGGCGCTCGGTTTACCGGCATGGAACCACTCGATCAGAATCCACGCCAGGGCCCCGGCCGCCGCCGCAGACTGCGTAGTGGTAAAGGCCAGGGCTGCACTGCCGCCAGCGCTCAGCGCGCTTCCCGCGTTAAAGCCGAACCAGCCGAACCAGAGCAGACCGGCGCCGAGCAGGGTCATCGGCAGGTTGTGCGGGGTCATGCGCTCCTGCGGATAGCCGATGCGTTTGCCGAGGAGCAGGGCAATCACCAGGGCGCTGATACCTGAAGACAGGTGAACAACCGTGCCGCCGGCAAAGTCGAGTGCGCCTAATTCCAGCAGCCAGCCTCCTTCACCCCAGACCCAGTGGCAAAGCGGATCGTAGACCAGGGTTGCCCAGAGCAGGATGAAGACACAGTAGGTTGAAAATTTCATGCGTTCGGCGACGGCCCCGGAGATCAGCGCCGGAGTGATGATGGCGAACATCCCCTGGAACATGACAAAGACATAAGTGGGAATGGTGCCGGTGAGGCTTTCCGGGGTGATGCCGTTGAGGAACATCTTGTCGAAGCCGCCTATGAGAGCTCCGGAACCACCAAAAGCCAGGCTGTAGCCAAAAGCGACCCACTGCACGCCGATGATCGCCATGGCCGCAAAGGTGTGCATGCAGGTTGAAAGAACGTTCTTTGAGCGAACCATGCCGCCGTAGAAGAGTGCGAGGCCGGGGAGCATCACCAGAACCAGGGCCGATGAGATCAGCATCCAGGCGGTATCTCCAGTATCTGGGCCATCGGCCGCCAGGGCGGTTGAGCTCAGCAGGAATAACACAGAAAGCGGGGTGAGAAGTTTGAAAAGTCTGGGCATCATTGATCCTCCAGGTCAGCTTCGGCCTCATTGCCAAACTTTTTAGAGAGCAATCAACGTGCCAGACATGAATCTCATAATTTCAGCATGTTAGGATTGATGAGCATGTAAAGGTGATTAAATCATATGCGGATATGCCTACCGAAAAGGCAATTCTATCGGTGATGCCTGCGCGTAAAAGCGAGCTGGAAAGGCGCGTTGCGTCTCAAGGGATGGGCAGGAGTGATTGACAGAGGGCACCCCAAAATGGGTTTCCCGAACTTCGATCTGCACAACGTTAGTTCATTAATTTCATTAAGTCTTCTACTCCAATGCCCTATTCGACGAGGAAATCCTGCAAGTTGGTTTTACCATAGCTGACGCCTGGATTGGCCTCTTTGATCTGCCTGGCGAGCATCGCCATGATCATTTTCACGCCCGGAGTTTTTTCAGGATCCGTGAGGGGCAGCAGCCTGACCGTCAGGCTGGTTTTTTTCTGTGACAGCTCGACAAAAAAGGTTTGATTGCTGTCATTTTCAATAGCCAGAGATTCCACGAGCGCTTTGTTTTGGCCTGAATTGAGGTACTTGTCTGTCACTTTGAGCACACCGCCGTCAATCCTGGTGGTGAACAGAACAACGCTTTCCAAAGCCACTCTTGCTGAATTGATATTCTCCAAAACGACATGGGGCATTTTGTTTCTCCAGTTCCTGCACGCAAAAGGGATATTCTTTTTTGCGTGTCCCCTGCTCCGGCTCAGGTTCATATGATGACTTGACAGGTCATCATTTAATGATAACGTGAAAATCTAAACGAAAAAGCCAAACCAGTCGCGAGACTGGGACGGAAAGCCTCGGGTCTTTTTCCAGCCTTTCAGTAGATAGCCGAGCTGCCGAAATAGAAATTTTCGGAGAGCCCGGCTTTTTTATTGATCATCATAAAAGCCCAGCTCTTATATCGGAAAACTTGCGATTTAACCCCACGCTAAGGAGCTTTACCATGATCGCAAACGTCAGGAAATCGTATCACCCTGTGACCTGCCTGCTCTTCGCAGCGGCCCTCGTCGCACTGATCTCCACGCCTGCCCTGTCGGCGGGATACGACAACGCCCTCAAGGGCGTCAAGAGCTATAACGCTGTCTTTGAGGTGACGCAGGAAAACCCCAAGGTCGCCAATATCGTCTTCTGGGCAATAAAGAACGCCTATGAAGTCGCCGAAGTCAAAGCCCTTGGCAAAGCGCCCGGGATTGCCGTGGTCTTTCACGGGCCGGCGGTAAAATTGCTCTCTTCAGACAGGACCTCCTTCAACGCAGCCGAGTGGCCTGAGGTGGAGAAATTCCAGGAGACGCTCAGACAGATGAAAAGGGACGGGGTCACACTGGAAGTATGCCTCTACGCCGTCGAAGTCATGGGTATGGACAAGGCCGAAATCATGCCGGAGATCGACCAGGTTGGCAATGGCTTTGTCTCGGTGATCGGCTACCAGATGCAGAACTACGCTGTCGTTCGCATTCCTTAAGCAAACAGCGCCGGCTTCAGCCGAAGGGGTGAAACTGCTGGCGATGTATGGAGCCTTCTCAGAGCACGCAGGCCTTCTATCTGCCGAAACCTTGACAAAGGGGAGAATCTGCTCCCTAACGGACAAAGGGCATGTAGGCCTTGGCTTCCGGTGCCGGAGGGGTGATCTTGCCCTTGCCGTTTTCGACCAGTTTCATCAGCCACGCCATGTTCTTGCCGAGGATCCGCATGATCTGCACACCCTCCAGGTCTTGCGTCGCCTCGCCCGGGGCCGTGCCATGAATCACGTTCCAGTAGTTGGAGGACGGCATCAGCATCTCTGCATAACACAAATAGTTGTTCATCTGGTTGAATGCCGGCAGGCCGCCTGAGCGCCGCACCGCAACCAGTGCCGCACCGACTTTGTGGCGCAGCATGTTGCCGTTGGCACCGCTGACATAAAAAGCCCGGTCCAAAAACGCTTTCATGGTCGCACCCATGGCCGAGTAATGCACCGGTGAGCCCAGCAGGATGCCATCCGCGTGCTTCATCAGCTGAAGCCATTCATTGACCTCGTCACCAGGCAGCACGCACTCTTCATTGCGCTTTGCCCGGCACTGGTTGCAGGCCACACAGCCCCGGATGGCTTTGTCTCCAACATGGATGATCTGCGTTTCTATGCCCTCTTTCTCAAGCTGTTCAGTCACCATTTTCAGGGCATGAAAGGTGTTTCCTGCTGCTTTCGGGCTGCCGTTGAACGCCAGAACTCTCATGATTCTATTCTCCTGTTTATTG
>JBPPMB010000038.1:0-4726 GCA_051305855.1 Desulfuromonadales bacterium | reverse complement strand
GGCAACGGCCGAACCGACATTCGCGTAAATATGACGCATCACGGAATCGCCCTCCGGAAGCATCCGATTGTACTCGGCAACGACTTCCAGGCCGGCCTTGACGATCTGTTCCTGGATTTGCGTTGTCAATGCCACCGGGCTGCCAGGAGCCAGCTCAAGGGCCGCCTGAATGACATCGCTGTCAACATCCGGCATGAAGCGGAACTTGACAACACCACCACCGACCAGGCCGACTCCAACCAGAAGAAGTACTGCGCAGGCAAACGCAATGGTCGTGTAGCGTTGCTTCAGGCAAAAGGCAAGAGACTTCTGATACGGCCCGTCTATGAATTTCTGCAGTGCCATGCCGAAACGCTGGCGGGCTTTATCGAGGCTGCCGAGAAAGCGGCCCGACGCCTGGCGGGGCTGACCGAGCGCCAGATGCGCAGGCAAGATAAACAGGCATTCCACCAGCGATACCAGCAGGATCGTTATAACGATCGCCGGAATCACCATGATAAATTTCCCCATGATGCCACTGGTAAAAAGCAGGGGCAGAAATGCCGCGACAGACGTCAGGATTGCAAAAACGACCGGTTGAGCAACCTCGATCGTGCCATCAATCGCGGCCTGCAGATAGGGCTTGCCGGACTGACGATGCTCATAGATATTCTCACCCACGACAATGGCGTCATCGACCACGATGCCCAGCGCCATAATGAATGCAAACAGCGAGATCATATTAATCGAAATATCGATCGCCGGCATGAGGAGCAACGCGCCGCAGAAAGAAATGGGGATACCAAGCATGACCCAGAGAGCCAGGCGGATTTCCAGGAAAAGGCCGAGAATGATAAAGACCATCACCAGGCCGATCAGGGCATTCTTTACCAGCAGGTCCTTGCGACTTTTAAAGAGCTCCGAATTGTCGTTCCAGGTGGCCAGGTCGACCGAAGCAGGGAGTTGGCGACGTTTGGCCTCAACAAATTTTTTGACGGTATCGGAAATTTCCGTCGGCTTCTGGTCGCCGACGCGATAAACCTTGGCCATGGCAGCCGGCAGTCCATCGAAGAGACCGAACTGGTCGGTTTCCTCGAAACCATCTTTAATCGTCGCGATATCTCCCAGAGTGACTTCTGTGCCGTCCATCGTGGTCAGCATGACGATACTGGCGTATTCGCGACCGATATAGCGCCGTTCCTTGGTTCTGACAAGAATCTCACCGGTATCGGTTTTAATAGATCCACCGGGCAGATCGATAGATGCCAGACGCACCCGCTGGGCGATCTGGTCAAAACTCAGCCCGTAGCGGCGCAGATTGGTCTCATCAATCTCAATGGAGATTTCATAGGGCCGGACACCACTCAAATCGACCTGGGTGATTCCAGGCTCAAGCAACAGCTCGTCTCGAACCTGCTCAGTCAATTCTCGCAAGCTGCGTTCCGGCAGGTCGCCGAAAACCACCACCGAGATCACCTCACGACGGTTGAGCATCTTGCTGACCACCGGTTTTTCGGCATCCTCCGGGAAGGTCGTGATCCGGTCGACCTCGCTCTTGATATCCTGCAGGACCAGATCAATATCCGCATCGGTTGTGACTTCTGCCGTGACGACCGCGTAACCTTCGGCAGCCACTGACTTGATCTGCTTGATGCCGTCAACCCCGCTCAGGTTCTCTTCAATTTTAAGGATGACGCCTTCTTCAACCTCCTCCGGTCCGGCACCGGGGTAAGCCACACTGACCTGAATACGGTCAAGTGCTATATCCGGAAAGACTTCCTGCTTGATGCTGAAGCCCAGAATCAGGCCCCCGACGATAAAGACCAGCATCAGAAGGTTGGCGGCGACGTGATTCTCCGCCATCCAGCGAATGGCGCCGTTCATTGCCTGACCTCTCTCAGCTGCGGCCGCAGCAGCATGCCTTCAGCGGCTCCGGACAGATTCGTCAGTACAATCTTTTGTCCTGATTCCAGCCCGGAGCTAACCAGGATTTCCTCACGCTCGCGACGAAGAACGTCTACCTCGCGAATCCGCAGGCGGTTTTCATCATCGACAATCCACACGGTCTCGTTGTCGTGCAATGCAGCATATGGCACCGCAAAAACATCAGCAATTTCTTCTCCCTGCAGATGGACATCAACAAACATGCCGGGCAGGAGGTTATTCAGTAGATTCACGCCCTTGTCATCTCTGGCAACCGGATCATCAACCGTCACTACCACACGTGCCATACGGTTGCGCGGGTCAATCTCGCCCAGAGCGCGGGTTATCACTCCTTGCCAGCGATAGGTTTGTCCTCCTGACTGCAATTCAACCTGTGCCGATGAACCGTTCTGCGCCGTATCGTTGCGCGGCACCCGCAACCAGGCCAGTTCATCGAGGGGAAGCGGTACAACAACCTCTACCTGGTCTGTCCCGGCAACTGTCGCCACGACTGTCCCAGCATTGACAAATTGATCAATCTCGAGTTGCTCACTGCGAACATAACCGTTAAACGGTGCAACCACCCGGGTCCGCTGCAGGTTGATTTCGGCCTGTTTGACACCGGCTTGCGCTGCAACGCGCTGTGCCCTGGCACTTTTCAACTGGGGTTCATACACCACCAGCGGATCGGGCTCTTCACTGGCTTGCGGGTTCAGGGCTCGCCATTCCTGGCTGGCCACTTCGGCAAGTTTCTCGTTGCGCAACAACTCGAGTTCAGACTGGGCCAGATTGAAACGGGCCGATTCTATTGCCAACTGATAGTCGACATCCTCGATGGCAAAAAGCAGCTCACCTTTACGAAGCATGCCACCGACAACCATTTGTGGAGAGATCTCACTGATTCGGCCTTTGACCTGCGGGACAATATTGACCTCGTAGCGCGCCTGCACAGCTCCGGTAGCTCTGACAACAACCTGATGGCTGGATTTAGTCAATTCTGCTGCCTCGACTAAAGGCCCGAGATAAGGAGTCTCGTGAGGTTTGGGCGACGTGCGTGACTTGATCATTACAAAAGTCAATCCAAGGGCGATTACAATCACCAGGAATGGCAGAAGAGCTCTTTTCATGTTCATTGCTGCTTATCCTTTTCTACCTGCAGACGTGAATTCATCTCGTGCTGCATCCAGTCCCCTCCAAGCGCCCGTGCCAGACTGATGCGGTCGGCAAGCAGCTGTCGTTGCGCATCCAGCAGGCTGCTGCGGGTCTCGGCGTCGGCACGCTGAGCAGTCAGCACGGGGAGATAGTCAACCAGACCGACGAGATAACGCTCGGTCGACAAACGCAGGGTTGCCGTGGTCGCCTGTGCGGTTTCGGCCAGGCGTTCGATACGCTGCTCTGTTGTAACATTGTTTACCAAGGCATCCTCGACTTCCTGAAAGGCCAAGAGAACCCTTTGTTGATAAGCGGCAACCGCCTCCCGCAGTAACGCCTCGTTTCTGTCAACCTCGGCACGACGGCGACCTCCATCAATCACTGGTAAAGCCAGGTTGCCGAGCAGGCTCCAGAATTCACCCTTGATCAGAGCGGTGGTGACCTCCTGCCGCAGGGATCCGTAATTGCCGGACAGACTGATTGCGGGAAAACGATCGGCTATCGCCGCAGCAACCCTGGCATCAGCGGCGGCAACCCGCTGCAAGGCGGCGAGAAGATCGGGGCGCTGGCTGATCAGGTCTGCAGGAATGCCGACCCTGAACAGGGCGGGAGCGGCGGGCAATTGCGCGGAACTGCCGTCGGGGCTAGGCTCAGGATAACGACCGAGCAGAACACCTGTGGCGTGTTCCGCTTCAGCCAGTCGTGCTTCAAAGAGATGGCGGGCCGCCTGTGCCCCGGCCAGGCTCTGACGGGCCTGGTACATATCAACCGCCGGAACCAACCCTTTGTTATAGCGGTTTTCAACCCGCGCAGCCGTGTCGGAAAATGAAGCAACTATCTGGTCAGTCAGCGCCAGTTGCGCGCGCTGCTCAACAGCAAGAAAGTAGAGATCGGCTAAACGCGCTGAAAGGCCCAGGTACAGCGTCTGCACATCTTGCCTGCTGGCAGACACCTCCAGGCTTGCCGCCCTGCTCTGCGCTGCAAGCTTCCCCCACTGGTCAAGCTCATAACCGGCGGCCAGAGACAACTGCTGACTGTTGCCGTCAACAGTATATGTCACGCCAGGCTGGCGTGAGCGGCTCAGGGTCCCTCCGGCAGAGAGTGTTGGAGATTGCACGCTGCGGGTAATTCTGAATGCAGATTCGACCTGCTCCAGGCGGGCAAGCGACTGGGACAGCTCCAGGTTATGCGCGAAGAGTATTGTCATCAGCCGGTTGAGATGTTCATCATTGAAAACCTGCCACCACTGATCGAGCGGCAGACCGGGCTCTGCGACAGCCTGATACTCCAGGTACTCCGGCGGAGGGTCAACCGGCAATGTCGGGCTGGTCGGATTATGCAATGAGCAGCCCGCCAGAAGCATTATCGCGAATAGCGCAACAATCCGCAGCGTCATTTTTGCGCCTCCATGCCAGCCGCTGCGAAGTCCAGGAAATGCTCAACCAGGTCAACGACAGGTATATCGATACTGACGCCCTCGGGCACTATGGCGTAACGCTCATGACAGCGCATGAGGTGACTCAGGGAACCGATCGTGAAATGTACCCGCCAGAAAAGAGCCTGCCGAGACACTCCGGACAGCGAGAGCTCGAGCGCCTGAAACAGCTGATTCAACAATGGCTCCATATGACGCATGAAAATCGCCATGGCGACTCCGCGCGGTTCGGCGAGC
>JBPPMB010000006.1:0-16634 GCA_051305855.1 Desulfuromonadales bacterium | reverse complement strand
TTGCCGGCGGTCGTCACCATCTCCCTGGCGTTGGGCGCCCAGCAGATGTTGAAGAAAAAAGCGCTGATCCGGCAACTGCCGGCTGTGGAAACTCTCGGCAGCGTGACCGTGATTTGTTCCGATAAAACCGGCACATTAACCCAGAACAAAATGACGGTAGCCGGCGTGACTCTGTTGGACCGCTTCTATACGATGGCAGATGCCGCGGCCAAAGGCAAAGAAGACGCGGATCTCGGTTTGCTGCTGCTGACCGGGTCGCTCTGCAATGATGCCGTCATTGATGAAAACACACAAAACGGCATTATCGGAGATCCCACCGAAGGCGCTCTGGTTGTTGCTGCCCAGGAGGCGGGACTGATTCAGCAAGAGCTCAAAAATCTCATGCCCCGTATTCGTGAATTGCCCTTTGATTCCGAGCGCAAACGCATGTCCACTGTTCATACCTTGCCGATTGCTTCGCAAGGAACGGTCGTGGATGCCATTCTATCTCCTGTGAAAAAACTGGCCGAGGATAACCTTGTGTTGAGCAAAGGGGCCACCGACGGCTTGATTGAAGTATGCCGCCACTTTCAGATAAACGGTGCTGTTGAAATACTTAACAAACAACAGAGAACCGAGATTCTGGCGAAAAATATCGAGCTGGCGAAAAACGGCATCCGGGTGCTCGGATTGGCCTATCGTTCCATCGGCGATGATGCCCTGGATCGACCGGAAAGCTACGAGAAAGACCTTATTTTTTTAGGCATGGTCAGCATACTCGATCCGGTCCGCCCCGAAGCGGTCGAATCCGTCCGGATTTGTAAGCAAGCCGGCATACGGACAGTGATGATCACGGGCGATCATCCCTTGACGGCCGTGGCCATCGCCGAGAAGTTGGGCCTGACGACCGATGAAACATTCCTGACCGGCCAGGATCTAGAACATATGAGCGTCGAGGAACGCAATGCCCGGATTCCGGAAATTTCCGTTTTTGCCCGGGTTTCGCCGGAGCACAAGATGATCATCATCGACGTGCTGCAAGCCCAGCATCAGATCGTCGCAATGACGGGCGATGGGGTCAACGATGCACCGGCGCTGAAATCAGCCGATATCGGCGTGGCCATGGGTATTACGGGCACCGATGTCAGCAAGGAATCGTCCGATATGGTCTTGCTGGACGATAATTTCGCTACTATCGTCGGAGCCGTCGAAGAAGGGCGGCGTATTTATGATAATATCCGCAAATTTGTCCGATACATTCTCACCGGCAACACCGGCGAAATTGTCGTCATGGTTGCCGGGCCGCTTCTGGGCATGCCATTACCGCTGCTGCCGATCCAGATTTTGTGGATCAACCTGGTAACTGACGGCATACCGGCGATTGCGCTGGGATTTGAAGAAGCCGAAGAAGATGTAATGAAACGGCCGCCGCACAACCCAAAGGAAGGGATTTTCGCCCGAGGGCTCGGATGGCAAATTATCCTCATGGGCCTGATCGTCGGTTTGGTTTCTGTCGCGGCCGGATACTGGTTCTGGAATGGCGGAACAGGTTCGAACGCCTGGCAGACCATGGTGTTTACCATGCTCACCTTCTGCCAAATGGCCTATGCCTTGTGCGTTCGAAAGCAACAGCAATCCTTGTTTACGTATTCCTGGTTGAGCAATCCCATGCTGCTTTTGGCAGTAAGCGTCACATTGCTCCTGCAATTGATCGTCATCTACGTCCCATTTTTCAATACGGTCTTTCGTACAACGCCTCTATCATGGGGGGAGCTCGGCGTCTGCGTCGCCGGAGCCGGGATCATCGCCGCAATATCAGAATTGAAAAAACTTTTTCTCAGAAGAAAGAGTGTTTGATCATCACGAAAGTGAGCGGAAAACACAGAGGTCGACTCCCCTGAGGGGAAATCGGCCTCTGTTGTCGTGAACGGAATGCAGGCTGTTATTTTTTGCTTTGGAGGCTACATTTTCCATTCTGACTGTTGAAGGTACAGTTTACATCAAGGTCTGTGTCCGCGTAATACCTTCCGCCAAGATGAAGAACGAGCGGTACTGTACCGGTGGTCCTCAAAGAAGACTCGTTTTCGTTCATAAACGAATAGGCAAAAAGCGGACTCAGGTCGATCCGGTCGGCGTCTAGTTGAATATCCAACTGGGATTGAGCTTTGTTGTAGGCTAGCCTGACTTTTATGAAGGAGGCCGGATCTTCCGCTTCGCTGAGTTCGATAATGAGATGCCTTCCCCGGAAGTAGCGGGAAATGACATAATTCTTCTCGGTACTGACTAGATAGCTCCCCAACCAAAGCCTCACCAATTCTTCACCACTCAGGGCAAAGTTTGGCGTGATGCCTGTGACGATAAAGTGCGCTTTCAACTGGTCACGGTTCCAGGCTCCCAAATCGAAGAGCAGGGTTCCCTGAGCCAGCTTCACTGCGAGCCTGGTGGTACTCAGGGTGTCACTGCAGTCATGATCCGGAGTGGCCACATAAGAGATGCTCCACGGCTTCGGTTTCTTGTGATTACGGATATCGTCGCTGATCCACGGAGCATAGTATCCGGAATCGTCTTCATTGGGGATGAGGATCCAGGGTTGTACAGTCACACTGGCCATACAGCAGTAATTAATTGGCTCCGGGCACTTCGGCAGATGGTATTTGAACCCAAGGCTTTTGGTCATCGTGGTGGTCGTTTGAATGTCCATGGAGAAATTAGCATTGACCTCCGTGCCGAAGCTTATGAACCCCAATTTCTGGGTGGAAACGGAAAAGCCTGCCGAGGGGCTCCAGGTCTCAGCCTGAGACGTCGTCGCTATTGTCGTCGAGGCGTAAGTAGCGCCTAGACCGCCCATAACAGGCGGTATTGGGTTAGCCTTGTATTCATTCAGGTACCCACTGTAAGAGGGGGCATTAAGATCGAGGGTATCCTTCCAATAAAGCACATCGGAACTCACGTTGCGCGGGGCCATGCCTTTGAATATTGCTGGATTCTCGTCCGTTCCAAAGGGAGCAGGAGGATCCACCAGGTGGTAAGGAAAGTATCCAATGGTTGTGCCATCACCATAGGTTATCGAGGAGACCCCGAATTCATCCCCGCAGAAATCGGTGCCGTAGCCAAGGCAATGTCCGTCCCAGGCTTTCAGAATATATGGATTGTTAATGATCTCGGGCGTCAGGAGCAAGACCCATCCCAGGTCTCCCGGGGTTGTGTCCGCGTAAGAACTGAAATCCAGGCTGGTTATGCTGGTGTTCTGGTTTTTGGTGTCTTTGGTATATTTCAGCCCGGCGGAGAGCTTGGCAGACCAACTCCCTTTGTTGAGGAAACTCTGCCCGAAGGAGACCAGAACACCACCGCCAGCCGACCAGGCCGTTCTCGTCTCGAGCGTCGTGCTTACGTTAAACGACGCGGTGGACACCCCATAGGTATCCGACGTGGGAACACCTCCGTTTACCGGGAAAGGCGGTGTCCCTTCAATCACCCCCAGTATCGTGGACGAGCTGAGATCCTGTTGGTCTGCACCTGTTATTGTGGGGGTGCCGTGAACCAGAAGGTTGGACTCGTAAGTGAGACGACGGAAAAGGACATGGTCTATTGAGGGCCAAACATAGTTGGTACCTCTGGAATACCAGATTTGAATCAGCATCCGAGTATTGGGAGCCTCGTCGGTGAAGGTGGGGACCACCGCCCAGCACGGGTCTGACTCGTAGGCATCCGCATTTTTGATCGTATCGTCTTTGTCGATCGCCAGACGCGTCCACTGGGTCGACCATCCCCCCGCATCGCCATTGGCCCCTGCAGGATAATATTCCCGGTGGTAGATACTGGACCATGTTTGACTGGTGTTGTCACTGGGAGAGGCGTAGAACACCTGGATGGCATACCGGGAATTGCTGTAGCCGAAGGCGGACCCGGCGACCAGTCGGACCGAATAGGGCGAGGTATTGGTCAAAACTGGGACCTCGTGTGCTCCGTAGCTGGAAATCCCATCGAAAATGAAGTACCTGAGGGCGGATCCGTTGGCGTAGGAGATCATCAGTTTCTCCACGGAGCCTACGTTTGCATCGGGAACTTGAAAGACCGCTCCGCCTGCCCCGTAAATGGGCCCACCGGTAAAAAATTTGGTGGCCGGACCAAATGCCAGACCATCCGCCGAGGATATGTAATACCAGTCGGACCCGGAGGAATAGATGACATACATGGTGTCATTCATCCATGCCCCAAAATGAAGTTGGGTCGTCGGCCCTGCCGGCATGGATTTCTCCCCACCGAATTCGAGCTTCCAGTCCGTTCCGGCCGGCCCGTAATTGACCGTGGCCGTTCGGTAACGGATGGATGCCCAGCTTGGGGAAGTATAAAAAACATAGAGAACATTTTTAAAAACAACGGTTTTTATCTGGTAGTTACGGTCCTGGCTGTTGCCGATATCGATGGAATAAGCATCATCCGAATTGTAGCAGTAGTAGAGTTTTGAATTATAGCTTTCACTGCAACTACTGAACAAAGTGAAGAAAATGATCGTCTTTCCGCCGAACTCAACGGAATCCATATTTTGCATGTCGTTGTTAAGAGTGCCGAAAATATCGTTGCAGAAATTTTGGGGGTATTTTGAATCGTGGTCAGAATAAGTTTCGGCCCATGATCCTCGTGCGATGAGTATGATGAACACGGCAACTATGAGAGTGATTCTCAAGGTTGTCCGTAAGACCTGCCATATGTATTGAGAACCCATAGTGACCTCCCTAACAGACCTTCACTGATGAATAACTTTTGATTATCCGAGATATGATAGGTTGTTCACGCCTCCCTCAGCTTTCCTGCGGGAGGCATTGTAGGGGATCTTTGAGATTAAAAGGCTTCATGACAAGGGCCTGAGGTGAGAGCGAAAATCCACTGTCGAAATTATCTATATCGCGTTTTTTCTTGGTGTCTACTAATTTGATTGGGTTCTAAGAATAATGGAAGTGGTGTAAGAAATTTGTGGAGATTTTCCTGAAAGTTCTACTCTTGACTTTTAGGTATGTTTATTAGGCGCGGCGAAATAAGTTGTTAGTATCCCAGTCCATGAACAGGCTGACAAAACCGAGAGCCCAGACGGTAGAGTGTATCTTGCGGTTCTTAACGAAAGGCTTGTTTGCTTGTTGGAAGCATGACGTCAATGCCCGGACAGAGTGGATGTTTTTTCGGCGAGCAACAAAGTCTTCCCATCCCACCCTGAAGAAAGTTGACTCTCCGACAATGGCCGCTGACGCCAGAGAATGTCTGATTTATTATTCAGCGAACTTATTAACTGGTCCAGGGCAGAAGAATACAGTCCACTCCCCCGTGGCAGGGTTAAAATATTTGCTATGGAGTCGGCATATTCAAAATCAACAGTGCCAACCCAGAGGGGTTGATCGACATCTGACAATGTGAACTCTGTTGGCCAAAGACGGAGTACTAACCGTTTTTCATCCACAGTCATCGACATGAGGATCTGCTCTTGTCGACCATTTTCCAGGAGTGGCAGCAAAGGAAGCTGCTGAATTTTTGCCTTTGGGATAAGGGTATTCAACAACTTTTTGAAGTTGAAATTTACAGAGTTGCGATATTAACGACACCATCGCCGAACTCGGTCACGCCAACCATCAACTGGTCACCCCAGGGGGTTCTTAGCCCCTGCAATAATTGATAGATTGCGTGATCAGTCTGCACCAGCGGATCCTCGGATACGAGGTCTTCAAGAACATCGAGAAAAAGCCAGCCTGCCAGGACCAGGGTCAAAATGAGGGCCGGCAAGAGAAACTGCTCTTCCTTTGGCCCAAGTTCTCCCAACAGGGTGAAGACTTTGCGGCAGAGCCAGAATACCAGCCAGAGAAAAGTCCCCAAAAGCAGAACCATCAGACTCAGCCGGGTGCTGACTGCTCCAATGAGCGTTAAAGAACCCGCCAGAACGATCCCTGGAACGATGTAGGCAAATGCCCAGCCAATGGCAGAAAAGATATTGACCAGGACAAACCTCGCTGGTGGCATATCAAGCATTCCGGCAATGAGCCAGGGATTCACTCAAAGAGACAAGCAGGACAATCAGATAAGTTAAATGTGGATGCGAGGTTACCCAAAGCAGAAGGTCATTCCAGAGATTTGGCCATGCCATGGGACTTCCTTGAGAATAAGCAATCAAGAAAAGTGAACCGAAAACTTAAATTTAACACGGTCTACAGACACTTCCAGCGGAGCTCTGCAACCGTTTCATAATAAAGATGCCGCAGACAAGCAAACCCAGTGGGGTAGGCTGTCTTCAGAGCAAACCAATGATCTCAGTCAAAATCATGCTCAAGAGGTAGGTAGGTGTAGGGGAGTTGCAGATAGTTTAAGATGCGAGTCTCGTAGACACTCTCGATAACTTTGCCGACATTCAACCCAAGGCCAATATAGACTGTACGTTCCCGGTCATCGCTACCCAGGGAGGAGTTGTAGTCATCGTAGCCACGCGAATAGTAGCCAAGATGTAGTTCGAAGTAACGGAGCGGAGAATCTCGTAGCAGGTTGAAACCATCGGCCTTAAAGGCGAGCAGGTATTTGTGATGTTCATAGTCGGTGACAACATCGGTTTCGAAATCGCTCAGGCTCGGCGCATACTCGAGACGCAGATCGACACGCTGCTGCCATTCAGGATGGGTGCCAGACCAGTAGCCTATAGCAGCCCCGACACAGTTCATGAGCATGTCCTCGTAGGAAAACCCGTAATCACTGAAGGAATCACCCAGTTCCATGATGGCCATAGTTCCCAGTGAGGAGAAGGCTCCGAGTCTCATGGCTCGCTCTTCAGGATAGTCCCAGTCTCGATAAATCAAACTGTAAAGGTGGCTCAAAGCATAGGTTGTGTAGAGATGGCCGAGCTTGTCGGCGCCGCCCTCGTCGGTCTCATGACCGAACCAATCTTCCATACTTGACTGAGGTGATCTCTGGAAATAGTCCCAGTTGAATACGCCCCAGGTGAATACGGTCCCAGCTGCGAGGAGGTTAAGATTTCGGACTTTGGTCTCTTGAGGGAGATTGTTATCGAAGAGCAGAGCAAAAGCCGGGGGGGCAATAAACATAACCATCGCCTGGAAAAAAAGAATACTAATCGAGATGATGTGGGGGGATGTGTGTTTTGCGTTCGCCATGTGCCCCTACCAAGCATGGTTGAGCTATTAACGTATTAGACTGCAAGTAGCAAACCGGACACTGCTGAGTTTTCCTGACCTGTATGATCAGATCTTTCCAGCTATCTTCACTGAAATCAAGTTCATGTTTATCGAGTCGCTTCATGTACGAACAGAACCAGGCGGCATAGTCGGCAATCGACTCAAGCTCATCGGCGGCACTCACTGTCCGAAAGCGCTGCTCATCAGGTAGGCGGTGTAGCCGACGTAACAGGTCAGCAGGGCCGCACCCTCAAAACGGTTGATTCGGCCTGGGCCACGGAACCCATAACCGATAACAAATAATGAAGCCGTGAGAGCAGCCATGACCATAATGTCCCGGGAGAAGACCTCCGGCCCCACCATCAAGGGCTGAATCGTCCCCGCGATACCCACCACCGCCAGAGTGTTGAAAAGATTAGAACCCAGAATGTTTCCCAGAGCGATATCATGCTCCCCTTTGCGTGCGGCTATGATTGACGAAGCCAGCTCCGGCAGCGAAGTGCCGACCGCGACGACGGTCAAGCCTATGATCAGATCACTGAAACCGAAGCCATGGGCGATTTCAACGGCGCCCCAGACAAGGATGCGTGAGCTGGCGATCAACAGGAGCAGGCCGACGACCAGCCATGTCACCGCGCGGCGCAGTGGCATGGCGTGAGCCTCCAGTTCCTGCTCCATCTCATTGCTCAGTGTATCAGGCTTTTTCCGCATGCCTTGCCAGATGGTCCAGGCCATCAACCCGGCAAAGACTCCCAGCAGCACCATGGCATCGATATGGGTAACTGTCCCGTCCCAAAGCTGCCAGGCAGCCAAGGCCGTTATGCCGGCAAGGATCGGTAACTCCTTGCGCAGCACCTGGGAATGCACGGCGATAGGGCTGATCATTGCAGTCAATCCAAGGATGAGGGCGATATTGGTGATGTTCGATCCATAAGCGTTGCCAAGTGCAATGCCGGGGTTCCCCTGCGAGGCCGCAATGGCGGAAACCACCATTTCCGGGGCTGAGGTGCCGAAGCCGACAATCACCATACCTATCAAGAGCGGAGGCATGCCGAAATGCCGGGCTGTGACGGCTGAGCCTTCCACAAAGCGGTCGGCGCTCCATACCAGGAGCGCCAGACCCAAGACGATGGCGAGAAATGCTGTAGTCATGTGACTTATTCTCCAGTTGCAGCAGGATATCGTGATTTTCTGATCAAAGTTACACTTTTTGCCCTGGAGGGCAGAGCGAGAGCATTTCAGGACTTGCCTTCATTCAGGGTCGACTCCGGAAAACTGCGGGCGGGGATTTGTCCCCGTTTCTTTCTCCTTACCGAAAACTCGCACACCTAAAACCGTGACTTCGTAGACAGGGATATTCCGAGGGTCCATAAGTCGGCAAAGCGCTACGGCACGTCATTGCAATCTGCTTGCGGCAATTTCTTTCGCACTTTCCCGGGGCGCTTTTCCTCCCAGTAAAGAACCAAAGCGCTGGCTATGAATATGGTGGAATAAGTCCCCGCGATAATCCCTACCAGCAAAGCAAAGGCGAAGTTGTTGATTACCGGTCCGCCGAAAATGAACAGTGCGACGACGACGAGGAGAGTAGTTCCCGAGGTCAGGATGGTTCTGGAAAGGGTCTCGTTCAAACTGCGGTTGACGATGGCGGCGAAGCTTTCGCTCTGGTACTTGCCGAGGTTCTCCCGGACACGGTCGTAAATAACGATGGTGTCGTTGAGGGAATAGCCGATGATCGTCAGAAAAGCGGCGATGATCGTCAGGTCCATCTCCTTGCCGAAAAAAGAGAAGAATCCGAGGGTGATCAGAACATCGTGAATGAGGGCGACCACCGCCCCGACGGCGAAACGAAACTCGAATCGCCAGGAGATATAGATCAGGGTTCCAATCATTGCATAGAGGAGAGCAAGGAGACCCTTTCCCCTCAGTTCCTTGCTGACCTGTGATCCAACCGATTCGGCCCGGCGAATCTCCACTTGTCCTTCTCCGAACTGCTGTTCCAGCGATTTTTTTATCTGCTGTGAAAGCTGCTGCTGTTCGCTGCTTGCTTTCTGTGTCCGAATTAGAAATTCGTTAATTTCGTCGCCGAACTGCTGCACGGTGAGGGAACTCAGAGAGAGTTCTTTCAGAGCATTCCGGATATCGGCGGCCGCGGCCGGTTGGGTGAACCGAACCTGGATCAGGGTTCCCCCGGCGAAATCGACACCGTACTCTGGGCCACCCTTGACGACGAGGGAAACGATCCCGGCCAATATGAAGAACAGCGAAACAACGATGGCGATCCGGTTTTTGCTGATGAAGTCAAAATTTGTGTCAGGTTTGATGATCTGCACGGTTACAAGCCTTTCAGTGCTGATGCGCCGGAGCGGCCGACGCGCAAAAGATAAGGGAAGATTCAGGCGAATTAATCGTCCGTTACAATGTCATAGCATGAAGAGCGGCACACTCATCATGGTCAGATGCTCCGTCAACTATGGCAGAAAGCAGCGGGTATTTCGCAAAAACGACGAATCAGGTTTGTGCGTCAGGCAGAGGGGGGCGGACGTGGATTATCAGGTGCGGCACAGGTGCCAAAGCGGTGAAAGAGAACCGGAGTTCCATCCCGAAATATCCGGGAGGTGTGGACAGGCAAATTGGTGCAGGAGGTAGAGACCGGGGGAACTGGAACCGGAAAAGGGTGTTTGACGACTTGCTGTACTTTAACTGTGGCGGCAACGAGGTCTGGAGTAACGGCAGGGGCGGTAAGGACGTCAGTCGATCGGAAGATCGATTCCCGGGCGGCACCATCTGTTGGGCACCACGTACAGAAGATCGCCACCAAAAGCCATATCCATGGTCTTAAGGTGATGGGATGGAACAAAAAGGTAAAGAAACCGTTCATCCTCAGGGATTAAGCCCTTTGCTGGGAAAGGCAAGGACATCCGCCAAATTGCTGTGAGGCGCAGAATACAATATTCGTTGGGCGGTTGCAATGACCAAGTGAAAAAGCGCAGCATGATGCTTTCTGAACCTCAAAATCATCCGGAGGTTCAGCAGGACATTTGAAACCCAGCGACTTGCACGGTCGAGTTTTCAGACTCCAGGCACTTGCATCCAACACTTCTTGCGAGAATATGCTCAAGTCTTGTTAATCATCCTACAATGTTTTTTGTGGGGCTCGTATTGGCAAAATGCGAATCCACTCCTCTGACCTACAAGAAAATGGCCACTCGGAATTGATCCTGGTGTCCATCATTTTGTTGTCTTAAATTGCTCTATCAATGACACGCCCGTTTTCGTCTCGGCAGTCGTGCAATACGAGAAACACGCAAAATTCTCCAGGAGAGCAGATCGCATAATCTTGATGGACTTCTGGCCCACTTCGCAAATGCCGGATTTTTTAACCTATTATCCGACGCCACCAATGACGCTTCGGTTTTATATCTGGCAATGCAACCAAGAAGGTGCATCCGCCTCCTGGGGTCTCCTCGACCCAAGCGCGCCCTCCGTAGTGGATCGCCAGCTTGCGGACGGTGGCCAGGCCGAGCCCGGTACCTGGAATCGACCTGACCGAGTTGCCGCGTTCGAATGGTTCAAAGACCCGTTCTCGCTCACCTGAGCTTAAGCCGGGTCCAAAATCTCGCACATAAAGACGAATGCCCGCGGTATCCTTCTCTCCCCCGATCTCAACCGTGCCGCCGCTGCCAGCATAGCGAATCGCGTTGCCGACGAGGTTGTCCAGAATGAGGGCGAGCATGCTTTCCGGAATCTGAACGGGCGGTAGGCCGCCTGTGTATCGCAGCTCGCAATTGGCCTCACGCGCCTTTTGCGACCAACTAACGATCACCTCCTTCGCCACGCGAGCGGCATCGATCGGAGCCTGGGGGCGCTTCACCGAGCCGACGATCGCCAGTTCAAGCAGATCTTCGAGCATTGCGTGCATGCGTCGCCCCTGCTCCTCGATCTGTTCGATGGCAAGTTGCGCATCTGCGGGAAGGCTGGCGCTGTGCTCGCTGCGCAGGTATTCGGCGAATCCCAGTATGGGTGAAAGAGGTGAGCGCAAATCGTGCGAAACCGTACGGACGAAGGCGTCGAGTTCCAGGTTCAAGCGGCGCAGTTGTTCCTCGGACCGACGGCGTCTGACGATCAGGATGGCGCTGACCCAGAAGGTCAGAATGGTGAGGAACCGATTGATGACACCCATCCAGAGAACGCCGCCCTCAGGCGACAAGAGAGCGCCAGCCAAGGTGAGGAAGCTAGCAAGCACGGCCAAGTAGAGCGGGAGAGTCACACCCGGATATAAGGCGCTGAGTAAAATGATCAGGATGTACATACTGCTGACGGCAACGCCGAGGGGGAGATTCAGGTCGATGACGAAGGTGAGCCCTGTCAAGGAGGTGAAGAGCAGGGAGCTGCCTAGGATTCGGTTTTTCAAAATGGTGCCCGTTAGCGCGATGAGGAAGGGCAATGCCAAATGTCTTCAGAAAGCGCCCCGGCATGGGTGGGGACTGTTTGAAGAAATAGCATGGGGAATGGGGAGTGTCAATCACGGATGGAAAATGGAACAGTGTGTAGATTTCCCCCCATTCTACATTAACGGGGGTCGCATGGTTGGCACCCGGCCATCACTCTCTGACAAAAGGGACTATTGCAAAGTTGCCGATTTCATTTATCCTAGCATTTGTTGGATTATACGGACCGAAGCGAAAATTTGGACCAAACAGCCGGATTTGCAGCCGGCTCATGGATAGTCCGACAGGCTGCTGGAACCTGCTTTTGCAATAGAAGTTTTGTCGCCAACGTTTGCTAAAGAAGAGAGTAAAACGATTGTTATGGATGTACTGAAAAGCCACTTTGATGCCATCGTCATCGGCAGCGGTCCGGGAGGTGAAGGTGCGTCGATCAAGCTTGCCAAGGCGGGCAAGTCGGTCGCCGTCGTTGAAAGCCATTCTCTGGTGGGAGGTGGCTGTACGCACTGGGGGACGATTCCGAGCAAGACGCTGATTCATGTGATCAGGCAGTATTCCGATCAGAAGAAGAGCCGGCTCTTCAGCCGGTTATATCACAATGTAAAGTTGACCAGCGACGATCTCATGGCTGTTGTACAAGAAGTGGTTACCCAGCAGGTGCGCGATCGTGAGGGATTCTATGAGCGCAACGACGTCGAGGTGATCGAGGGCCATGCGCGTTTTTTCGATTCGCACACGCTGGAGATTGCGGACGAATCGGGCAACCTGCGTCAGTTCACAGCGGACAATTTTGTGATCGCCGCCGGCTCACACCCCTACCGCCCGGAAGATGTCGATTTCGACAATCCGCGCGTGGTCGACAGCGATACGATCCTGCAGATGCAAGAGATTCCCGGTACGCTGACGGTTTACGGCGCCGGCGTGATCGGTTGCGAGTATGCTTCGGCGTTCAAGGACCTCGGGATAAAAGTCAATCTGGTCAACACCCGGGAACGCCTGCTCGAATATCTCGACGAAGAAATCAGCAATGCGCTCAGTTATCACATGCGTGACGAGCAGGGGATCCTGATCCGCCAGAATGAAGAGTATGAACGGGTCGAGGTGAACCAGGGCGGCGTTGTTCTGCACTTGAAAACCGGCAAGGTCATCAAATCCGACATGCTGCTGTGGGCCAACGGTCGTACCGGCAATTCAGCGGGGATGCAGCTTGAGGCGCTTGGCATTAAAGTTGACCATCGCGGCAACATCAGCGTAAACGAAGCTTACCAGACTGCCTTGCCGCACATCTATGCCGTGGGTGACATTGTCGGTTTCCCCAACCTGGCGAGTGCCGCTTACGATCAAGGGCGCTTTGCGGGGACGCATATCGCCGAAGGTTACTGCGAAGAGCGTCTGGTCAGGGATATACCAACCGGCATCTACACCACCCCGGAAATCAGTTGCCTCGGCGGTACGGAGCGCGAGTTAACCGAGCAACGCATCCCTTATGAAGTGGGGCACTCCTTCTTCCGCAACCTGGCCCGTGGACAGATCACGGCTCACAGGGCCGGCATGCTCAAACTGCTCTTCCATCGCGAAACGCTCGAGATCCTCGGCATCCACTGTTTCGGGCACAATGCAGCGGAAATCCTTCACATCGGCCAGGCGATCATGGCCCAGCCTGTGCCGCACAACAATATCAAGTATTTTATCAATACCACCTTCAACTATCCCACCATGGCGGAGGCTTACAGGGTCGCTGCGCTGAACGGGTATAATCGGCTTTAATCGTCGCTGGGGGCCGGGAACTGGCTCTTGCGCACCAGGTATTGCCCTTGACTGGAAACCTGCCCTTGCCTTTTGATTGTGCTTTACATAGTATCAGCGAGCTATTTCAGCGTCACGTGATCCTGCTTCGGCCAGCTTTATAAAATCCCGGGGAGAAAATTTGATATCCTGTTGCCGTCCGGCCACATCCCGTGGCAGGAATCTTTCCGTCATCCCGTTGCAAGACAGGATTGGGTCATGAGCCTCAATATCCTCAATCCGCAGCAGCGTGAGGCGGTTCTGCATACTGAAGGACCACTTCTTTTGCTGGCCGGCGCCGGTTCGGGCAAGACCAAAGTGGTCACACACCGGGTCGCCCACCTGGTAGGAGCGAAGGGTGTTGATCTGGAACAGGTGCTGGCTGTGACCTTTACCAATAAGGCTGCGCGCGAAATGCAGGAGCGGGTCGCCGATCTGGTCGGTCGCAGCAAGGCGGAACGCATCCAGGTGTCAACTTTTCACTCCCTGTGCTGCCGCATCCTGCGTGCTGACATCGAGCATCTTGGCTACAAGCGCAACTTCAGTATTTACGGCACCTCTGATCAGCAGCGGCTGATCAGGGACCTGATGAACAAGATCAATGCCGACCATGGCCTCTCGCCCGACGTCATCCTCTGGAAGATCTCCGATGCCAAGAACAGCCTGCTGTCGCCGGCGAAGTTTGGTCCCTTCATGCGCGGTGATGTTGTCGGTGCCATGGCAACAGCCGTTTATCCCGAATACCAGAAGAGCTTGAAAAGTTATAATGCAGTTGATTTCGACGACCTGATCATGTTGGTGGTGCGTCTCTTTGAAGAGTTTCCGGAGGTTCAGGAGCGCTACCAGGACCGTTTCCGCTACATCATGGTCGACGAGTACCAGGACACCAATACCGCACAGTTCGCCTTGATGCGGAGGCTCGCCGAGAAGTGGGGAAATTTCTGCGTGGTCGGTGACGATGACCAGTCGATCTATGGATGGCGCGGGGCCGATCCGGGCAATATCCTCGACTTTGAAAAAATCTTCTCTGGTGCCCGCGTCATCAAGCTTGAACAGAATTACCGTTCCACGGCGAATATCCTCAATGCTGCCAACAAGTTGATCAGGCACAACAAGAAGCGCAAGCAGAAGGCGCTCTGGACTGCCGGCGGAGATGGCGAAAAGATCGGCGTGGTCAAGTGCATCGATGCCGAAGATGAAGCGCGGGCCGTGATCGAACGCATTCGACATAATGTGTGCAACAAATGCATGGCGCACAAGGACCACGCTATCCTGGTGCGCACCAACGCCCAGACCATGGTCTTTGAGCAGGAGCTGCGCTTCGCTGACCTCCCCTATGTGCTGATCGGCGGCCAGCAGTTTTTTGACCGCAAGGAGGTCAAGGACGCCATCGCCTACCTGCGCTTCATCGTCAATCCCTACGACGAGGTCAATCTGCTACGCATCCTCAATTACCCGCGTCGTGGGATTGGCCGCACGACTGCCGATCTGTTGATCCGCAACTCGATTGCCAGCAAGCAGCCGCTCTGGCAGGTCATCAGAAGGGCACGCATGATTACGGGGATTAATGCCAGGACCGCCGAAGCCCTGGAAAGCTTTGTCGCTCTGGTTGAAGACCACAAGCGCAGCTTTCGCGGCGGCGGACAGCTCGCCGCGACGACAAAAGATTTGTTCGCTGCCATCGGTCTTGAAGCTGAGTTGCGGCGGGAACCGGATTCCCGGGAAAAGGTCGAGCACCGCATCGAGAATGTCCAGGAGGTCATCAACGCCATCGCCACCTACGAGGGGCGCGATAGCAAGCCGACTTTGTCTGGGTTCCTCGAAAAGGTTGCGCTGCTTGATCGCGATGAACCGGGTTCCGACAGCAAAGAGAAAAAGCTGGCCAAGGATGCCGTGGTGCTGATGAGTCTGCATTCGAGCAAGGGGCTCGAATTCCCTCATGTATTCCTGCCCGGTTTCGAAGAGGGCTTCCTGCCGCACAAGAAGTCGGTTGCCGAAGGTTTCGACGTCGACGAGGAACGCCGTCTCTGTTACGTTGGCATCACCAGGGCCCGGAAAAAGTTGACCATTCTGCACGCCGATGCGCGCATGAAGTATGGCAAAGCGGAGCCGCGTGAGACCAGCCGCTTTCTGGCAGAGATCCCTGAAGAAGTGCGTCAGGATGAAGCCAGAGCCGGATTCCACCTCGCCGAAGGCAATGAAAACGCCAGCCTGTCGGATATGCTTGCCAAACGGATGGGTGAAACGGCAGAATAAAGCTGCCTGCTCATCCACAAGACTCAAGCCAGACGTTGGGTTTGGCCTGATCAGCGTTCCATTGAGATTTTGAATCTTAAAGGCAAAGGCAATAGGACGCTGATTAACGCTGAAAAAGCGGATCAAGCAAAATCTTAAAGCTTTAACCCCAGGTGTTTGGTTTAGCCTGATCAGCGTTCATCAGATGTGATCAGCGTCCCATTGAGATTCAACGATTCAACAGTTCCTCCTTATCTCAGAGTGTCAACATATGAATGAATTCGAAGCCAATCTGCCCCTGGGCAAGGCCACGGTTTACAGTTCCGACTACGACCCCGGCCTGCTCTGTCCGATACCGCGCAAGTTCAAGCGTGACGAAATCGGCCTGCCTGACGAGCTGCCGTTCCACGGTGTCGACATCTGGAACGCTTATGAGATGTCCTGGCTGACTCCACAGGGCAAGCCGGTGGTTGCCATGGGCGAGTTTCGCATCCCTTGCGAATCACCCCACCTGATCGAATCAAAATCACTCAAGCTCTATCTCAATTCTTTCAACCAGTCGCGCTTTGATGATTTCGCGTCGGTGCGGGCTCTGCTGAGCCTGGATCTTGGCGGGGCAGCCGGGGCGCCGGTAGATGTGCGTTTGCTCAGCGCGGCAGAATTTGCCTCGGGCTCGTTTTCCACTCTGCCGGGACATTGTATTGATGATCTCGACATCGCGATCGAGAACTACTCTCTCAATCCCGGCATTCTTGAAGGTGCGGCTGATCCAAAACAGCAGGCAGAGGAGGCGTTGCATAGCCACCTGCTGAAAAGCAATTGCCTGGTGACCAACCAGCCTGACTGGGGCAGTGTGCTGATTCGCTACAAGGGGCCGAAAATTAATCATGAGGCCGTGTTGCGCTACCTGATCTCTTTCCGGCAGCACAACGAATTCCACGAGCAGTGTGTTGAGAGGATCTATAGCGACCTCATGCATTTTTGTAAGCCGCAGAAATTGACGGTTTACGCCCGCTATACCCGC
>JBPPMB010000001.1:0-2690 GCA_051305855.1 Desulfuromonadales bacterium | reverse complement strand
ACGCTGAAGAACACCACCACCGGACTCATTCGGCTTGCCCGTCCGGTCAGCCAGGAGGTCAGCAGGTAACCTTCAAGGCTGGTAATGAGCAGCGAGAGGCCGGAAACCAGGAGCATCATATTGATTGTTTCGAATTGAAGAAAAGCGACGAGGCCGGTGCCGACGCAAACGACAACCGGGCCGAGATAGGGTATCGTTTTGAGAACCCCGGCAGCGATCCCCCAGACTGCCGCATTTTCCAGTCCGATCCAGAGAAACACAAGCCAAGTCGCCACGCCCACCAGGATGCTGGTTAATAACTGCACCAGCAGGTAGCGTTGAATCTTTTCGGTAATTTGATCCAGCACCTGAAGGGTGATTTTTTTCCTGCTCAGGGTAGGGCCGGCGTTCTTGACCAGTTTGCGTCTGAAGGTATCGCCTGAAGCCAGCATGAAATACGCCAGGAATAAGACCATGATGAGTTGTCCGGCAAAGGCAACGGCTCCCTTGGTTCCCATCCAGAGGTAATTTTTAATGTTCAGCTTGGGCTTTTCAATCTGCACCCGCGTCACCCCTCGCGGGGTATCGGGAGAAGGAGAACCGGCCTCTTCTGCGACCTGTTCGAGTTTGGTCGCAGTTTTCTGCATGGCCTCCATGGTTCCCTCAGAAGACCCCCGATCCTTGAGTTGGGCCAGATAAAACTTATGTGCGGCGTCGGGGAGGGTTTCTATCATCTTGGAGGCCTCGTCACTAAGCGAATAGACCAGAGTGCCTGCACCTCCCAAAAGACCAAGGAGCAGTATCGCGGCCCCGATGGTGCGCGGGATGCGCCATTTATGCATCCAGTCGACAAAGGGAGTCAGCGCATAACTGATCATCACCCCCAGCATCAGTGGAATAAAGATCGCACTGGCCCAACGCAATACAAACATGGACGCGAGCACAGCCAGCAGGGCCAGCGAGAAACTTCGCACATCAACCGGAATGTTCAGCACCTGAGCGGCGGACGGCGCAGATTTCAATCCGTCTTCGTTCTCCGTATTGTCCACCTCGGCGGTAATGTTATGCTTAAGTTTCAAACCTATTTACCATCTGCGGCGGGAGTCCTGCCAGCTGTGTTCATGTTTCTCTGTTTCCCCCGTCATCTTCCGGGCCTGGGCCACGATCGAACGGACTGTTCCGGGATTCAAACCAGCTATCGTCGCCAGTCCTTTCTCTCCGGCGCAGGCAACCTTGGCAATACTGTCATAGCTGGATTCGATAAGGCGCTGCGCCAGAACTTTCCCGATCCCGTTAAGTTGCAGCAGTTCCTTCAATTGATTTTTCATAAATATCTCCCGTGCAGAGATTTGCTGTCATAGAAAACTTGATAGCGTCGCAAAAACTCATTTTGCTTTCTTGTGAAAGCACCAAACTTGCTGGATGAAGATTCCGTCAACATAAGGTATCGCAATTTTCGAGCCAGCATCGATCGGCTTCTGCTGAGAGTGCAACAGTCTGGATATGCAGGGAAGTTAACGAATAACCGAGAGGTAGCGAGGATTGAGCTGTCAGCGGCGGCCGTCATATTTCACATTGCTGTAGAATATGACGGGCAAACGGCCCTGGTCTCTGCCGCGGCGTTTTCGGCGAACAACTTGCTCCGGCCATTGTCAGACACGGGATGGGTTTTTTCTCATGAGATGCTATACTTAACGCATCTCACGGCGAGGGCGCCGCAGCCCTGCCCGAAACGGTTCTCAACAAAGACCCAGTGTGGTGAAACATGTTTCAGATCATCGAAAAGAAACTCTCGGTTCGATTCCCACGCCGATCACCTGCACGTATTGTTGTGCCAGACCCCACCACCTTGGAACAACACGACTTATTCTTTCGCCTGACGAATCCTGAGCAAAACTGGCAGACGGCCCAATCAATTTTAAAACTGGTCATTGAGGGACACGACAACCTGAAGAAAATCAATTTCATATTTCTTGCGAAAACAAGTCTCCCCTATGAATATCTAAAACCTGCCTTGCCCTCCTCGACCAGATGCAGCCCCATCGAACATGCGGCCTTAAATTGACCGTATCTCCCTTCTACTTCATGTCCATAACATGTGAAGGGTTTTTGAACTTGCGGCGCAGATTAAAATTTGACAGAAAAGTGTGTGCAGGGTATTTTAAGGTTCAATTTTTATTTAGTAGAATCAAGGCGTTAGGATGTTTTGTATGGGCGGGGATAGAGGACCTTTTTATGCCTTATGGATGGAAGTTTGCTGGCAAGAAGGCTTCAATCCCAGAATTTCCATAAACAATACCAATCCTTGGTGGAGAAGCTGAAACTTTAAATGGCGGTGTTAACCGGTTTGTATAAATGGCTTGGGTTTGAGTTGTAAGAAAGTCGGAATTCTGTCTTCGAAATTTCAGGGATATCCCCCTCAGACCACTCAAGGTCGGGCGCACGACTCGGCCGGTGAGGGCAGCGGCGGGGCGTGGAAAGCCCGGTCGGTAAAATGGAGCGCAATGATGACAAAAAAAATCGGTAAATTCATAGAGAACAGTACCGCGCTGGATCTGGCCGGACGAGTGGTCAGAGGGATCCGCAAGGATCACTGCGTCGGGCACGCGGCCGAGATTGCATTTTTCTTCCTCTTTGCGCTCTTCCCCTGTCTTCTCTCTCTGACCAGCCTCCTGGCCTATCTGCCGGTGCCGGATCTGGTCCAGGTTTTG
>JBPPMB010000244.1:0-24634 GCA_051305855.1 Desulfuromonadales bacterium | reverse complement strand
GGTGACGGGACTGTTGACATTGGTCTTTTCCGTAATGGCCAGTGGCGCCTCGATCTCGACCACAACGGTGTCATGAATGCCGGCGACATCTACTACCCGGGCTTCGGCATAGCTGGGGATATCCCGGTCGTAGGCGACTGGAATGGTGATGGAACCACCGACATCGGCGTCTTCCGCAACGGCCAGTGGCGCCTTGATCTTGACAACAATGGCATCATGAATGCCGGGGATGTCTTCATCCCTTCCCTCGGTTTGAGTGGTGACCAGCCTGTCTCTGGAAAATGGTGATTCATAGTGGATAAGATTTGACCTTGATTGAAAGTAAGCGCTAATCTTAGGGGTGCGTTGATTTCTTCGGCGCATCCCTTTTTTATTTCATTACATTATTCAATAAACGGTCGAATCCATAATAATAGAAAGGGTTGATCTCTGATTATGTCCATAGAACTACTCAAGCCTATAAAGAAGCTTAGAACCTGGTGTTTCGTTTTTCTTGTAATATCCATTCTTCTATTGAATGCTTCCTGCACATCTACCAAGATGTCGTCACGGCCGAGTGTTACGGATCAATCTTCTGTCGCTCTCAATTTGGTTGAAGAAAAACTTGGCATCGAAATTCAACCTCTACGGCTTTCCGCTGGAGGGTACATCGTCGATTTTCGATACAAGGCGATCGACCCGGAAAAAGCGAATATTCTGTTCAGCCGGGAGATCCAGCCCTACCTGCTCCACGAAGCAACGGGCGGGGTCCTGGCCGTCCCGAATACGGCCAAAATCGGTCCGCTGCGAACGACCACCAATCAGCCCGTTGCCGGCAAAATCTATTTTATGCTTTTCGCGAATGCCGGAAAATATGTAAAATCCGGTGATAAGGTGACCATCATTTTCGGAGATTACCGTATGGAGCATCTGACTGTCGAGTGATGATGGAACCCTGGGATCATGGACAAATTATTACATTTCATCGGGAAATCTACTCATGAAACCATTGACTTATGTAAAACAACTTTCCGTTCTGATCATGCTTTCTCTTTTCCTTGTTCCCGGAGGGGGGATTGCAGCGGAAAAACCGAGGTATCAAAGAACTGTCGTGAAATACCAGCTTCCCGATGTTACCCTGATCAATCAATCCCGGCAGAAAATCAAACTGCTTGAGTTGCTCGAAACTGATAAACCGATCCTGCTCGACTTCATCTACGGGACCTGCACCACCATCTGTCCGATCCTCTCGGCAGGGTTTTCCAACATGCAAAGAAAACTCGGCGAGAAATCCGACCAGGTTCAACTGATCTCCTTCACTATTGATCCGGAATACGATACCCCTGAAGTGCTGGCTGAATATCTGGAAAAATACCGGGCCAGGCCGGGCTGGGATTTTTTTACCGGAACTCGCGAAGACATTGACAAAGTCATGCATGCTTTTGATGCTTTCGTTCCGGATAAAATGTCGCACTATCCGATTATGTTCCTGCGCGCGCCCGACAGCGACGAATGGGTCAGGATTTACGGCCTGATCGGTACCGCTGAACTGATGCATGAATATCAGCAACTGTTGCAGCCTTAATACGATCATTCGGGACCGCAGGGAGACGCCACATGAGAACGCTCGTCTTTTTTTGCTTTTTTTTGACGCTGGCCGCAACAGTCTGTGCCCTTGATCAACCGGAACCTCTGGTCGGCGGCTATCCTTCTTCAGAGGCCCTCCAATTGGGTGAGCGCCTGTATCGGCAGGGCTTGCTTCCGTCGGGTGAACCGAGCGAGGCTATAGTGCAGATCGATATTCCGGTGGATGGCACCATGTTCAGTTGTGAAAGTTGCCACCTGCGCAGCGGCCTGGGCTCAATCGAGGGGAAAGTCGTCGTTCTGCCGACCAATGCCACTGAGTTGTTTAAACCGTTTACTTCTGCCGCTGAAGAAACCCATCCTTCCTGGCAGACAGTGCCGGATGCCATCAAATGGACAATCAGAAGGCCCGCCTATACAGATGAGACGCTCGCCAGAGCCATCTGGACCGGCATTGATCCCGAAGGGCGGGAGCTGAGCTGGTCCATGCCGCGATACAATCTGGAAGAGCGTGATATGGAGATTCTGGTTTATTACCTGAAAAACCTGTCAAATGCGCCGTCTCCCGGTGTGTCCGATACGTCCATACGTTTCGCAACCGTAGTTTCCGACACAATTCCTGTCGAGGAACGTAATGCCATGCTCGATGTGATTCAAACCTATTTCAGAGATCGCAGCGGGCAAATGCGCAGGCAGGAAGAGAGGGCCGTAAAGGGCCCTTTCTATCGCAAGAAACGGACAACTGCGTTCCGCCGTCTTGAACTGTCGATCTGGGAGCTGCACGGGCCACCGGACACCTGGCGGGGACAACTGGAAAAATACTATCGCGAGCAACCGGTTTTTGCACTGGTCGGAGGAATGGCCAGGCCGGTTTGGCAACCGATTCACGAATTCTGTGAAGAGCATCGCATTCCGGCCATTTTGCCGATCACGGATTATCCTGTCGTCAACGAAACCGACTGGTACACCCTTTACTTCTCCAAGGGGTACTACCAGGAAGGCGAGGCCTCTGCCCGGTTTTTGTCCCGGAGTGATGCCAAAGACAGTCCGGTGGTCCAGGTTTACCGAAAAGATTCTGTCGGGCTGTCCCTGGCCAGGGGTTTTCGGGAAACCCGTCAGAGACTTCATCAATTAATGCCCGCGGATATCGCCCTGGATCCCGGTCAGAAACTGGATTCAACATTCTGGAAACAACTCGCCGGACAATATCCCGGTGCTGTCTATGTCCTTTGGCTCGATGCAGATGATCTGCAGGAAGTTGCCGGTCTGGCAGGGGAAAGCCCTCCGCTGCAACTGCTGATCACCTCTCATTCTCTGCTGGAAAACAGGTTTGATGAGCTTCCAGAGTCGATTCTGCCCCTGGTCCGCATGACCTATCCCTATCGTCTTCCTGATCAGAGCATCAAACACCAGGAAGTGATTCGAAACTGGTTGCGTTTCAGGAAGGTGCCGATTGGTGATCCGATGATCCAGAGCAAGATGTATTTCCTCGGCTGGTTTCTGTCTAATTCATTGATGATGATGGGAAACGATTTCTACCGGGATTATTTCCTGGATTCGATCGATATGATGAATGACGAGACCTATGCGATTGCTGTTTACCCGCGTTTGAGTTTCGGGCCGGGACAACGCTATGCGTCCAAGGGTTGTAATATCGTAAAAATTGCAGCAGGAGGGCAGTTGGATCCGGTTACGGACTGGGTCATCCACTAACAGCCCGCAGATTGCATCACCGGTCAAAATAATTGACCTCTGATTAATGTTGCCAAACACAATTGACAACACTTTGCGGTGGTTCACAGAGTGAAACTTCGTTATTTTGCAGCTGTAAATCGTTTGACATTCACACCCTGTATTGTTAGTTTTAAACGCTTTTAACGATCTGAAATTATGGACCTTTGTGAATATCCCGTGGGAGGGTCAGCTAGCGGTGAGAGCTTGTCTGTTTTTTCTGATTCTGGTGGGAATTCTGGTCTGTCCTCAAGCGTCCCTGGCCGGTCTCCCTTCCGCAAACATTCCCCTTGACAGCTGGCTTTATCCCGCCCTCGACAAACTTGCCGGTCTCGGTCTGATCGATTCCGCTCTGCAGGGCAGCCGGCCCTATACGCGCATGGAGGCGGCACGCCAGACGCTGGAGGCATCCAGGAACTCAGAAAGACGAGCGACTCTACCCGTTGCCAGGGAGCTGATCCGCAGACTCAATGTGGAGCTTCACCAGCAGCTGGTGGAGCTCGGCGCCCTGGAGGGGGTTCCCGCCACAACCTATTTCAAGCCCTTGGCCGACTGGCAGCTGAGCTACATCAACAAGGATGGAGACGATTCCACCTATGCCGTCCAGGGGCCACAGATACCGGGCGGTCGTATCGACGCCCGGCAGTATGCACTCAATTACAACAATTTTGGCATCGAATATGAAGACGGCCACAACGCCCAACTGGTTTTTGAAACAGAAGCAAGACTCGGGACGTGGTTGTTTATGAACCTGCGGCCGCTGCTGCTCTACCACGATACTCCGCAAACCGGGGACGACAGCTCTACGTTTAAACTGTTGGAAGGAACCGTCGCACTCGGGCTTGGCCCACTGGAATTTTCCGTCGGCAGACAGTCGCTCTGGTGGGGCCAGGGCCGCCACGGCTCGCTGGTGTTGACCAATAACGTGAAACCCCTTGATATGCTGCGATTGACCAATCCGAACCCTGCCTTGCTGCCGTGGATTTTTGAAGCCCTGGGGCCGTTCCGGTTCGACCTGTTTGTCAGCCGGCTTGAGGAAGATCGGGTTGTACCTGAACCCTACTTTGGCGGCCTGCGTGTCGAATTAAAACCATTTCCCTGGCTATCCCTGGCAGGCTCCCGAACAGTGATGTTCGGCGGTGAGGGACGGCCGAACGTTGGCTTTTCCGATTTCATGACCATCCTGGGCGGTCAAAACCTGTCAGGTAATGATGACACCAGCAACTCCATTGCCGCAATCGATGCCCGGATTAAAATCCCGGCTGTCTGGGGGCTGGAACTTTACGGCGAATTGGGTGGGGAAGATGAAGCAGGGGGCTTCATTGCCAACACAGCATACCTCGGCGGTATTTATTTGCCACAAGTTGAACCGAGCGGGCGGGCCAGCCTGCGCTTCGAATATGCCGATTTAAGCCAAATCGACAGTAATTCTCCCGTCTGGTACCGACACGGGATTTATCAGTCCGGATATACTTATAAGAACCAAATCATGGGTCATCATGCCGGTGGCGGTGCAAAAGATTATTTTGCCGAACTGGTAATTTTGCTGCCACAGGATCTGTCGTTGAAAATAGATTACAATCATGAGAAGCGCGGAACAGATCAGCCTGTTGAGGAAATCCACAAGCAGTCGTCTGTTAGCTTGCGCTGGGATCTCCCCCCGGGGATTTTCTTTTCTGCCGGCTGGAAGCATGATGCAGTTGAAAATGTTGCTTATATTTCTGGACAAGATGCAGATTTCTATTTGACGGAGCTTGCTGTCGGCGGGCGTTTTTAGGGGAGCGGAAGCATGGATTCGATCACAGATTTTTTCCTCCGCAGTCGGTCTTTCCGACTTGTTTTACTGCTGGTGGCCGGGGTGCTGGTTTTCGGCGGACAGGTGGCAGTCGCCCAGACCGGTGACGGCCTGATACAGACTCACGATGAAGAACGACAGGTTGCTGATAAAGAAGCCGAGAAACCCTCTGTCTCTACACCAGCACCAATACCAACACCAACACCAGCACTTTCCCGCGCAGAAAAGTTTTTTGCCGCGCCGGCACCCGAATTTGGCAGCACTTTCCGTGGCCCCTCACTGATCGATACCGAGGCGCCGGTCTCCATTACCGGAGCGGGCGAACAGCTTATCGTTCCCGACGTTGACCGGGTCCTCAAACAGTTCGGATACGATTTCTTTGATCACCCCAAGGGAACCTTTGTTCCGGACAGGATGGCTCCGGCCGGACCGGACTATGTGATGGGGCCGGGAGACCGACTGCTGATCAGCACCTGGGGAAGCATCGAAGGCAATCATGAAGTGGTTGTCGGCCGCAGTGGCGAAATCGTCTTACCCAAGGTCGGATCGATATCGGTCTGGGGACAGCGTTTCGCAGAAGCCCGGGAAACCATACGCAAGCACATTGCCAGGTACTATACCAACTTTGAACTGAGTGTCACCCTTGCCGGTATGCGAACCTTTCAGATATTTATGGTCGGTGAGGTGGCTGCTCCCGGGACTTACTCAGTCAGTTCACTCTCCACGGTGCTCACCGCCCTGGTCGAGGCAGGCGGCCCGGCCAAAACCGGCAGCCTGCGCAATATCCAGCTGCGGCGTGGCGGCCAGCTGATCGATACCGTCGATTTCTACGATTTTCTTATCAACGGCGACAATAGTCATGACCGCACCCTGCAGGCCGGCGACACGATCTTCGTGCCGGTGGTCGGTCCGCTGGTCGGCGTGGCTGGCGATGTACGCCGTCCGGCTATCTATGAGCTGCAGCCGGAAGAAACCCTGCAGACTGCTTTGGAGCTGGCCGGGGGATTGAACAGCACGGCCTTCGTCGGCAAGGTACAGATCGAACGGGTCGACAGCCATACCCGCCGCTTTGTCATGGATGTCGATCTCAACCAGAGCGACGCCCTGGCTATGCCGGTCCAGGATCAGGATCTGGTCAAGGTGCCTTCGATCTCGTTGATTCAGGGTAGCTACGTGCGCCTGACCGGCTACGTCTCCCGACCTGGTCAATATCAGTTTACCCCTGGTATGCGGGTCGCCGATCTGATTCTGCCCTACGATAACCTGCTGCCGATGTATTATCCCAAAATGGCCGAAATCCTGCGCCTCGATCCCCCGGAGTATCGGCCAGGCAAGCTGACTATCGATTTGAGCCTGGCGCTGGCCGGCGATCCCGATAACAATCTCAGGCTGCAGGAATTTGACGAGCTGCGGATCTTCTCCCGTGACCAGATGGAAGAAATTCCCGAAGTCCGGATTTCCGGAGCGGTGCAGCAGCCGGGCGGCTATCGTTTGTTCGAAGGCATGACTGTTCGTGACCTGGTGGTGGCTGCCGGCAACCTGGGCGAGGATGCTTATCTGGACGATGCCGAACTGACTCAATATTTCCAGGTGGGCAAGGGCACCCGTTCAGAACGTTTGACTCTCGAACTGGGCAAGGCCATGCAGGGCGACCCGATTCATAACCTGCAGCTGCGCTCGGGCGACCATCTGCTGGTACGCACCATCCCCGAATTCAACCGCAAGTACCGGGTCAAGGTCGAAGGCAAGGTCCTTTTTCCCGGCACCTACACCGTAGCCAGGGGCGAAAAACTCAGCTCCGTGCTGGAACGGGCCGGCGGCTTTGAAGATGGCGCCTATTTGCGTGGCGCGGTCTTCACCCGCGAATCGGTGGCTGCGATTGTACGTGAGCGCATGCAGAGGCTGATTCAACAGGAAGAAGCCAACATCGTCCGGATCTCCTCAGAAATGGCCCAGGGGGCGTTCAGCGAGACGGATGTGCAAGCAGCACGAAGCCTGTTGGAGAGCCGCAAGCAGTTGCTCGACAAGTTGAGAGAGACCCCGGTAATGGGCCGGATGGTAGTCAAGCTGACGCCGCTCGAACAGTTCACCGGTAGCGAGCACGACATCCCGTTGATGGACGGCGACACCATCACCATTCCGGAAACACCGCATTCGGTCAGCGTGCTCGGCGAAGTCTACAACCCGACCACGATCACCTACAATCCGGGCCGCACCGCAAGCTTCTATCTGTCGCTGGTCGGCGGTCCCAATGACAACGCCAATGACGACGAGATGTTCATCGTCCGGGCCGATGGCAGTGTGTACAGCCAGAAGCAGGGCGGCGGTACCTTTGGCTGGGACAAGGCCCACAATCGCTGGATATCCGGCGGCTTCGAGAGCGTAGAGATGTATCCCGGCGACACCATCCTGGTGCCGCAGCAGTTCCGGAGGACCGACTGGATGAAGGAAATGAAGGATGTGACGACGATCATCTACCAGATTGCCCTTGGTGCGGCGGCGGTGGCTTCGTTCTGACGGGCAACCGGGGGATGTGAATTTCATGGAACAGCAAAGAATCGAATTGATCCGTTATTTTGAAATATTGGTTAACCGCCGACGCTTTATATTCTGCATAACGGCCGCTGCTTTTGTTCTGGCGGTAATCATCAGTCTGCTGCTGCCCAAGAGCTACCAGGCCACGGCGCTGGTCCTGCCGCCTGTGGAGAGCGGGGGTAGGATGTCAGCTCTGCTTGGTCAGTTTGGAGGAAGCGGTTTCGCTGACCTGCTTCCTGGACAGAGTGGTGGGCCTGATCTTTATGTCGGACTGCTTGAGACGGGCGCTGTCAGGGATGCGATCATTGATCGCTTCAATCTGCTCGAGGAAGAGGAAGACTTGACTCGTGAAGCCCTTTACCGCCAGTTCGACCGGACAGTGAGCGTCGAAGCCGGTCGCAAAGATGGTATCATCAGCATCGCTGTTGAAGATCGGGATCCAAAGCGTGCCGCAGAGATGGCCAACGCATTTGTCGTGGCTCTTGAGGAACTCGTTGCCCGTATCAACAGTGGCAGTGCGGGCAAAGATCGGGACTTTTTCGAGACGCGATTGGCAGAAGCGCAAACTGACCTGGCTAAGAGTGAAGAGGCACTGAAGGCTTTTCTTGCTCGCAATCAGGCGATTGATGTCGTGGAACAGGGAAAGGCAACTATTGAAGCTGCTGGCCGCCTGTATGCAGAATTGGGAGAAATGGAAGTCAGACTTGCGATTCTGCGGCAATCAATGACGGAGAGCAACTCAGAGGTGAGGGCTGTAAAAGGTGCTATTGAAAATCTCAAAAAACAGATCGCGGACTTAGAGAGAGGCACCGATGGTGCTGATGGTGGAGCAATTCCTGCCGTCGGTGCAATACCAGCACTGGGTCAGGAGTATGTGAGCTTGACACGGGAATTCAAAACCCGTGAGGCGGTAGTTGAAATGCTGACTCGTCAGTATGAAATTGCTCGATTAGGCGAGTCGAAGACCCTCTCCGGCATTAAACTGGTGCAGTCAGCCCACGTTCCTGAGAAGAAATTCAAGCCAAAAAGGGCACTAATCGTTTTTTTCTCTTCCTACGTTGCTTTTGTTGTCTCTGTGCTGCTGGCTTTCGTTCTGGAAAGGATAGAACAGTTGCCTGTTGAAAAAAGAGAGCGTTGGCGTCGGCTCTCCAGGCAACTATTCGGGCGCAGATAGAATGACAGAGGGATACCGCACTAAAGCTCAACAGGTTTACGCCGAAGCGTATCGTAACACAGCGGCAATGCCAGGGATTCCAGACCGGAAGATCATCGCTGGTATGCCCGAGAAAGGTCTTTCCATCCTTTCCCTGGGTAGCGGAAGCGGTGCCGACCTCTGGTTCCTTGCTAATGAAAATGAGATCCATGCATTAGACAGCTCTTCATCGGCAATTGCAGAAGCCAATGCCCATGGCCTCAAGGGGCAACTCGCCGACCTGGAACAAGCTCTCCCATTTGAAGATGCTGTTTTTGACATTGTCGTATGTAAAGACTTGATTGAGCATCTAATAGCACCTGATAAGCTTATGTCGGAGATTCACCGGGTGCTCAAATCCAGCGGACGACTAGTGCTGAGTGTCCCTAATCACTTTTACCTTCCCTTCCGATTGCGCATCCTCTTCGGCGGCAACCTTATTTGGAGGTCGCTGGTACATGATCACTCCCGGCACTTCGATGAATGGGACTACATGCACATTCGTTTCTTCACCTGGCGAGGTCTTCAGCGTTTTCTTGACATCACAAATTTTCATATTGAGCGCACTTTCTGGGATTTTGGTCTAGCAGCACATTATGTCAATCTGGATATGTACAATGAGCACCTGCATGAAAAATACGCTGTTAAACCACTTACACCAAAGGCACGCCTCTTCTTTTATGCCATCTATCCAACCTGGCAACTTTATAATTTAGTTTTTCCGCGTCGACTTCGGCATTTCATAGTCGGGCTGGCTCCGGGGTTACTTTGCGCCGGTTACTACCTGCACTGTCAGAAGCAAGGCGAAGCATGAAGGCTGTTTTTAAAGATCTGCTTGGCAAAGGACTGATCTATGGCCTTGGCTCATCTCTCAGCGGGCTGGCTGGTTTTCTCCTGATTCCTTTTTTTATTCACCACCTGAGCGCGGCCCAGTATGGGCGTTTCGCCCTTGCAGAGATGGTTATCAACCTGTTGCTGGTCGTATTGGGTATGGGTATGCACGTTGCCCTGCTTTCCCGTTACCCACGGTTGGCGGACGAGGTTGAGAAGCGAACTCTGGTCGGCAGTCTGATCAGTTTTCTTCTTCTGGTTGCTATTGTCGTGGTGGGGCTCTATCTCGCACTCTCTTACTCCGGACTGCCATTTTTCCCAGAATTGAGTTCAGAGATGCTGTTACTGGTGGCCGCTGTCTCTGCGACCGAAATGGCATGGCTCCTCTTTGCGACGCTCTTTCGGGCGCAGGGGGCGGCTTGGCGATTCATAACGATTTCAGTGGCTAAGTTGGTGTGTGGGTTGGTTGCAACGGTGCTTCTCATCATCTACATAGGCATGCGGGAGGAGGGCATTCTTTACGGACGTTTGGCCGGCAACGCCCTGATGTTTATTTTGCTGGCACCACAGCTATGGCATTACAGACCCCGTTTCAATCTGCGACCGGCCATCGATTTGGCTCGAATAGGCATCCCTCTGATTCCTGCTACTTTTGCTACCATGTGGATTTCCATGTCGCCGCGCTATTTCATCGAATGGTTCGGCGACACAGCTGCCGTTGGCGTTTTCGCGCTGAGTTCCAAAATCTCCGCAGTCCTTTCACTTCTTTTTGTTTCTCCTTTCGCAATGGCATGGATGGTCGCACTTTTCCGCATTTATCAACGGGAGGATGCCAAGCGTGTTTATGCTAGAGTAATGACATACTACTGTTTGGTCGGGACGACAATGGCCTTGGCTTTGGGGTTGATTTCTCCTCAAATCACCGTTCTCCTCGGGAAAGAGGATTTCCCTCTATCCCCAAGTATCATCACTGTAATGGCACTTGCAAATGTTGCTTCAGGTTTGATGTACCCTTCTACGATCGGACCTTATGTCAAGGAAAAAACAAGGAGTGTGATTCCGGTCTTTTTATTTTCCGGAATACTGTCGCTTGTCCTCGGAACAGTGATGACCTACTGGTGGGGAAGTATGGGTGCATGTTGTTCTTTGTTGTTTATTTATTTGGTACAAGCTCTTGTGCTTATCAAAATCAGCAATTCCCTTTATCCGATAACGTTTGAGACTAAGCGAATTGCCAAAGGGGCAATGTCTTTGGGGGTGGCATACGTTTTCACCTATTCTTGCGTCCAAAACATCGAAAACGCGTTTATGGCAATTGTTGCACCATTGGTTTTCCTTTTTATCCTGGCTACTCTATTAATTCTAATTCGTTTTTGGGAAGAGGATGAAATCAGGGTTGTAAAATTGCTGCTGGCGAAATGAAATCGATCATGGAACATTTGAGTCATAACAAAGAGCATCAGAACGGATTCTGGCATGTCACTGTTTTCCTTGTAATAGTGCTGATAATGCTTGCTTTTTCCTCAGACCTTCGCATCGGACTAAACTTACAGCTCAATGCTCGTCCCGATTTCCAGTTTTTTGAGTTGGTATGCATTCCTTTCAGCGTTATTTTAATATTTTGTTCTCCCTGGCTTATTTTAAAGGGAAGGGTTGTCCTGGAAAATACTGATCACCTCCTCGTCTTTTTTCTAATCAATGCCTTTGTGCTCGCTCTTTGTGCGGAGGATGTGTTGCACAATATCTCGCGCACCAAGGATTTTTTTTGGGCATTTTCGCTCTATTTTTTATTGCGTTATGGTCCGTTGAACCGTCGGGCGATTAGTGTCATTGTTCGACTTTCGGTACTGATTGCTTTCGCTTGGTCTCTACTCGGCATCATCCAATTATTGGGGTGGGATGAACGGCTAGGTGGCGAAGCCTATCCTTTGTTTCTGGCATCGCAGGCGCTCTACAAGACGGTCGTCGACCCGTTTTCCAGCGAGGTGGTCCAGGCAAACTTTGCCCACGGCTTCTACCTCTATCCACAGAATTTCATTTACTATCTGCTCTGCCCGTTCTTACTGAGCCTGGGGCTCGCGCAACGTGACCGGCGCTGGCTCATCCCGGCTTTGGTCATCTTCGCAGCCGTGCTTGGCACCCTTTCAAAAACCTTCGTGCTATTGTTGGTTATCTTTGTTTGCCTCTACGCACTGCAGCGCTTCTTTCACAATCCGGCAGTCACGTTCAGCATCTTTGCCGCCCTTGCAGGAACGGCGGTACTCGCAGTTGTCCTCTTTGGCAATTATCCATTCTGGAAACGGGCACTCGAAACCTTTATCTGGCGGATGGAACTCTGGTCCGACGCTTTGTCCATGTTACAGGGAAAACCTTGGCTCCTCGTCACCGGTGATGGTACCGCCTTTCTGGAGTCAACCTATTCCAGGGCAGGCTATCCCAATCCCCACAACATGTTTATCTATTTACTGGTCGAGTACGGGGTTGCCGGTGCGGGCTTTTTTTTCACCTTTCTCCTCTTGCGTTTGCAGCGAATTAGGGCAGCTCTCGAAGATGGTGGTGCCCTCCAGCCTGTGGCGAAATCCCTCTATTGGGGCCTGCTCCTCTTTGTATGGATGGGTGTCGTCGACGACATGTTCGTCCAGACCCAAATTACGGCCCTTGTTTTCTTCTATCTTGGGCTACTGACGCGGTTGATCGAGCAGGGGGACAAAGAGTTTGTCGAAGCAGCAGTCTCCAGTGTCTATTTGCCAAGGAAAAAGAATGAAAAGTATTTTTAAAAAAATATCTGGATACAACACATTAAAAAAAATATTGCCAGCTGAGTTTACAATTAATAGAAGGCATTTGCATTTTCAGAGTTTTTACAAGAGTCTTTGCGACTGCTTGGCAGATGACCCTCTTGTTAAAATGAAAGATTTCCATGGCATATTTGCCATGGACGCCAGATCCGATTTGTTTAAAAGGATCTTGTTCTACAGAGAATATGAATCGCATCTTGCACAATGTTGCCTCGATCATCTTGACAATAAGGGAGACGTTGTTGATGTCGGTGCAAACGTCGGGTTTTTTTCAGTGCTGTTTGCTAAGCACACCAGAGGCAAGGTCCTTTCAGTTGAGCCATCTCCTAACGTTTTGCCGAGGTTATATCGAAACATAAAAATCAATAATGTTGAAAATATTTCTGTCTACGAGGGAGTAGCCTTAGATCAGTGCGGCTTTGTTGATATCAACATAGTGGAAGGCAAAGACGAGTACTCCAGTGTGGGCAATGTAATTCATTCTTCTGCTGTCGGGATGCAAATCTTGTCTAAGAAAGTTGAGGCCACCACCTTGAACAAACTGGTAGTTGATTACAACATCAAACCAAAACTAATAAAGATTGATGCAGAAGGGGCAGAACACCTCGTTTTCTCTGGAAGTAATGAGGTTTTAGAATCATTTAGGCCGATTATTGTTTCTGAAATAGCTGAGGACCTGTTGCAAAATCTCGGTTCATCATCGATTGAATTAATAGATGTAATCAAAAAAAATGGATATAAAGTGTATGACGTACTGAATCCAACACAAGAGATCGACAGGATGGCTAATGGTAACATTCTATGTAAGCCGAACTAGCCATACATGATATTTCCGGGGCATTGAAATTGATCGAAGAAATTGCTGTATTATTGACTTGCCACAATCGCAGGGAGAAAACCCTTGCCTGCCTGGAGACCCTTTTCGACCAAGAGCTTCCGCCTGGTTGCAAGCTGAGAGTCTACCTGACCGACGACGGCAGCACCGACGGCACAGTTGCGGCAGTGCTGCAACGCTTTCATGCGATACGGCACTTGGCTGGCGACGGTTCTCTCTTTTGGAACGGCGGGATGCGACTCGCCTTCGAGGAGGCGCTGAAGGGTAATCACGATTTCTACCTCTGGCTTAACGACGACACTTTACTTGATCTTGGAGCGGTGGAATCACTGCTGTGGGCCTATGCCGAAGTGAGTGGGGGAGTCGGGGCCGGGGCGATAGTCGTCGGCACTACTCGTTCGCCGCGAGACGGAAGGCCGACCTACGGTGGGGTGGTGCGGCGCAGCAGCCTGCGCCGCACCCGTTTCAGTCTGCTAGAGCCTGGAGACGAACCGCTGGAGTGTGAGACGATGAACGGTAACTGCGTCCTGATTCCCCGACAGGTGGCGAAGCGGTTGGGAACTCTTGACAGTACCTTTGTTCACGGCATGGGCGATTTCGACTACGGACTGCGTGCCCGTGCCACAGGTTTTCAGATTTGGGTGATGCCCGGGTATGCTGGTACCTGTGACAAGAACCCGCAAACTGGCACATTCCACGACCACTCGCTGCCGCTGGCCGGTCGCTGGCGGCTGATGCATTCTCCCAAAGGCTTGCCGACAAAGGAGTGGCGGGTTTTTTGCCGAAGACATGCAGGGCCGTTGTGGTTTCTGTTTTTCATTTGGCCCTACCTTCGGGTCGTTTTTCAGGGATTGCGTCTAACATACTTCGAACAAAACCGTAAGATGGGGGGAGAATGAGTACTGGGCTCAAGGTGCACCTTGGAGCATTCGACAAGGCCATTGAGGGGTGGCTCAATACCGATGTTACTCCACACATATGGGTTGCCAAGGTACCTTTCTTGCCGTACCTGATGCATGCTATCGGATTTTTGTCGGCCGAGCGTTTTGTGCAACATCGGCACGGAGTTTTCGGCCGTTTGCATTATATGGACCTTACAAAACCGCTTCCATTTAAGGACGCTTCAGTCGCTGTATTCTTCAGTTCGCACGTGTTGGAGCATCTATTTCTGGATGAAGTCCAGCGGTTGATTCCCGAGATGTATCGTTGTCTTCAACAGGAAGGGGTATGTCGAGTAGTTGTTCCCGATCTGGAAAAAATTGTCGCTTTGTTTGACCCACAAAACCCTCGGCCTTTTTTATACGACATGTACGAAGTCGCTTCTCGTTCGGCAGTAAAAAACACTCATCATTCAGGGTTCACCAGCCCTTTTCTGCTTGACCTGTTTCGTTCTGCCGGGTTCAGAGAAGTCGACATCTGCGACTATCGTGTCGGCCGTTGTCCCGATTTGGAGAAGCTGGATAATCGACCGAATTCCCTTTTTTCGAAGCAGTGAAATAAGGCTCTGAGGGTTGTTAAATGATATCGGTAACTTGCCTATTGGTATGGTTGCGTAATCTTGACCATGTTCAGGGTTAGAGGGTTACATGCAAAAGCATTGGGAAAAACAGAAGGCTTACTCTGAGAGTTGTTATGCAAGCGGCTCCAGGTCGCATGCGATTAGCCAAGTCCCCTTAGTGCGCCATGTGGTCAGTTGGCGGTTGAAAGAAACCGTCAGGAAAATGCTTTTGACCGCCGAGGGAAGAATTAGTGTAGAGAGCTCAATCCTTGTACTTTGTTCTGGTGAAGGGCTTGAAGGATCAATTCTGGCCGACTTGGGTTTTCTAGACGTAACGGTATCGGATGTCGCTGAGAATGCAGTCAAGGCTGCAAACGAACGAGATCCACGGTTGAAAGTAAGAGTTATCAATGTTGAAAGAAATGAACTGCACGATGGCTCGTATGACGTCGTCATAGTTCAGGATGGTTTGCATCACCTTTCCAGCCCTGTAACCGGATTTTTGGAAATGTTGAGGATTTGCCGCGTCGGCTGTGCTTTTCTGGAACCACATGACTCCCTCGTCGGCAGACTATTGGGAACCAAGTGGGAAAAAAACGGCGAATCGGTAAATTATGTGTTCAGGTGGGATAAAAAACTGGTCAACAAGTTGATCTGCAGTTTTGTAGGCTCCGACAATTTTACCAATGCCAGTTTCTCTTACTGGCACCACAATGTCTGGTACGCAAAAGTTGGCAGAGTTTTTGGTGGGGAGAAACTAGCAATTCAAATCATTAAGTTGATTAGAAATACTCTTGGAATTCTGTTGCCCGGTGCGGGAAACCAGTTTTCCGGAATAATTATTAAACCCTAATTCTATCAAATGCTAAGGTGAAAACGTTGAGTTAGGGCTATCGAGATCATCTGGGGCCTATTCTGTTTTCCATTGGAGAAACTTTTAACAAATGGCTGAAAACGCCTAGAGTACTAATTATTTACTTCTACTTAAAACTTGTCATTTAAGTACAGGAATACCTGATTTATTGGTTTTAAGTCAATGTGACAGATTAATTAACACTGCCCTATTTACCGAAGGTGCGCTTGTCGGGGGAAAGATTTAGAAGTAAGTTTTCTCTTTAGTAGGATTATCAAATTTCCTATTTTGAAAAGTATTCGTTCAAGATTTTCGAGGAGATTGTAATTATCATGGAACTTATACCTCATCGATCTCCATCAGTACTTATTATTCATTCAATGGTAAGACACTATAGAGCGCCATTCTTTGATAGACTTTATGAAGTTCTGCACCTTGAAGGGATCTCTTTGCGACTTGTTTTTGGGTTACCCACCGGTGACGAACTTCTAAAAAGTGATATTTTCCCATTCCAGCGCGAGTGGGCGGCCCGTGTGGATAATAAGTGGTTTTTCAATGATAAGTTGCTTTATCAGTCGGTTTGGAATGAAGTGCGCGCTGCCGATCTAGTGATAGTTGAGCAAGCAAACAAACACTTCGTAAACTACCTTCTCTTACTCTTCCGTCTAATATCGTACAAGAAGGTTGCATTCTGGGGCCATGGATGCAATCGGCAGGCTGATGCGCGGAGTGCAGGGGAGCGGTTCAAGCGTCTGCTGCTTACTGCGCCGGACTGGTGGTTTGCCTATACTAGTGGAGTGACTGGCTACCTGGTTGAGCAAGGGGTTCGACCGAAAATCATTACTACAGTACAAAACAGTAATGATACCGCCTCGCTTCAACAAGACCTGGAAAGGGTTTCCACTGAGGGAATTGAAGCTTTGCGGCAATTACATGGTTTGGAGCCTGAGGCAGTCATTGGACTTTATTGCGGCTCCCTCTATCCAGACAAGCAGGTCGAGTTTCTCATTGATGCGAGCCGCCTGATTCGGGCGCAAATCGTTGATTTCCACCTCGTGGTGATTGGAGGAGGACCTCAATCCAGCCTGATCGAAGCGGCGGCAGCGAAGGCGGATTGGATCCATTTCGTCGGCCCGCGATTCGGGCTAGAGAAGGCTGCATATTTTCGCCTTGCCAGTTTTTTCCTGAATCCAGGGATGGTGGGTCTGTCAATTCTCGACGCTTTCTGCGCAGGTCTTCCAATGCTGACCACTGATTACTTCGGTCACAGTCCGGAAATTGACTATCTGGAGCCTGGAATAAATGGACTGCGTTCTGCCTTTGAACCTGAGGCTTATGCGGACTCAGTCGTGGAACTTTGCACTGACTTGACATTGCGCGACAGCCTGTGCAAAGGAGCATTAATGAGTGGACAACAGTATTCGATCGAAACGATGGTAATGAATTTCAGAGATGGAATCATGCGATGCCTTGCTTCATGATTTGTATGCGGTGTTAGGCAAGAACATTTATCGAGGAAGGACAGTATGATTCACCTTCGGTTATATGGAGGTCCTATGAATAGTATTAAGTTATGCAGTTGTCTTCTGGCTTTATTCTTTGTTTTTCAATTACCATCAGAATTGGCGATTGCGTCAGAGACGCTTGGCCCAATTGGGAGTCAGTATTTCGGCCTTCACATGCATCGTGCCGCCTCTACCACGCCTTGGCCATCTGTCCCATTCAGTAGCTGGCGGTTATGGGACGCACATGTTCAATGGGCGGAGATGGAGCCCAGACCCGGCGAGTGGAATTTTACAACCCTCGATCGCACTCTGGAACTGGCCGCTCAGCATGGGGTTGAACCACTGCTGACCCTCGGCATGACTCCGCCCTGGGCTTCGGCCCGGCCGGATGATTTCTGTTACTATGCACCAGGCAGGAGTGCCGAGCCGAAAAATATCGAAGACTGGCGTCGTTACGTGCATACGGTTGCTACACGATACAAGGACCGAATTCGCATTTATGAGATTTGGAACGAGCCAAACCTGAAGGGGTTCTTCTCGGGCACCACTAGTAAGATGATCGAACTCGCAGCAGTGGCTTACGATGAGTTAAAAAAAGTTGACCCGAATATTACAGTCCTTTCTCCCTCCAGCGGCGCTGGCGTGTCACACGGCGGGCCAGCTTGGCTGGACGAATATTTACGCTTGGGTGGAGGACGCTATGCCGACATCATCAGTTATCACTTCTACGTACTACCCGAGCCACCAGAGAAAATGCTGCCACTGATAGCGCAAGTCCGGCAAATTATGACAAAGCATGGTGTTGGCAATAAGCCGCTGTGGAACACAGAAACGGGATGGAGTATTGTCAGTTCAAAAAACCCGTTGAAACAGGGAGTTCTGGATGAAGAAACAGCTGCCGCATACTTGGCACGAGCCTTTCTACTGAACCGCTCGGCCGGAGTCGAAAGGCTCTACTGGTATGCATGGGATAACTATCTGATGGGTCTGGCTTCGGATGATGGCCTGATAGTCAAGAAGGCTCCGGCCGCAGCATATACCCAGATGGTTAACTGGTTAACAGGAGCCAGTCTTCTCGGCTGCACACTGGAAGCGGATGCCAACTGGATTTGTCGCTTGGAGCAAGAAAAAGGAGCTGAGGCCCTCATCATGTGGAGCACCGAATCCGGCGGTTGGGCATTACCGTCCGACTGGAAAGGGGCAATGATCACAGATCTTATGGGGCGGAAATGGGAGGTAAAAGGCAGAGGTGTCGCCTTTGGTGCGTCTCCGGTATTGATTGAGCCGTTGAGATGAAAATCCTGCAGGTGCACAATGCGTATCGCATGCCGGGTGGTGAAGACCAGGTGGTGGCTGCGGAGCGCGAATTGCTTGAAGCTCATGGGCACGAAGTACGGCTCTTCAGCGCCGATAACGATGAGATTGGCAACCTCTGGTCACGCCTGGTGACCGCTTGGCGAGCACCATTCAACCCCACTGTCCGGCGTCGTTTGACCAGAATTTTGGATCAATGGCGGCCGGACATAGTGCATGTGCACAATTTTTTCCCCCTGCTGACTCCGTCTGTGTTCGATTCCTGCCAAGATAGCAATGTGCCCGTCATTTTGACCCTGCACAACTTCCGTCTGGTCTGTCCGGGGGCCTTTCTCTATTGCAAAGGGAAAATCTGCGAGGATTGTTTGAAAGGCCATCCATATCGAGCGGTTTTGCATCGTTGCTACCGTGGTTCTTTTATCGGGTCCCTGGCTGTTGCCAGAATGGTTGATTTTCATCGCCGAAGGGGAACTTGGCGCACGAAGGTGGACCGATTTATTGTCATGAGTGAATTCGCCAAAAACAAGATGGTCGAGGAAGAATGGGATCCTGGCCGGATTATTGTCAAATCGCATTTCACCACTTTACCGGCAGGGAGGGAATCGGCAGTTGAACGCAGTGGATTTCTGTTTGCAGGGAGGTTGAGTCCGGAAAAGGGCGTGTCTACACTTTTGCAGGGTTGGTCAGGTCTTAACTTTCCGCTGTCAATAGCCGGAGAGGGGCCCCTTCGAAATGAAGTGGAGCAGTGCGGCAACTCCCAGATTCGCCTTCTTGGGTGGCTTTCTCCTGAGGAGATGTCGGCCCAATTCCTTCAAGCCGCATGCCTGGTTGTCCCTTCAGAGTGGTATGAAACCTTCGGTATGGTTGTCATCGAGGCTTTTGCCCACGGACTGCCTGTGATCGCTTCAAGGATTGGTGCTTTAGCGGAGATTATTGAAGATGGGGTCACTGGTATGCTATTCGAACCCGGGAATGCAATAGACCTGAATGAGAAAGTTATATGGATGCAAGAGCATCCACAGGACTGCCTCCAAATGGGCCAGAATGCACGGCTTGTTTATGAGAATAGATACACACCCGTGCGGAATTCCCAATTGCTGATGAATATCTACCAGGGGCTCATTGATGAAAAGAAAAAGAATTATCAGCCTGGACATTGACACGGGACCTTATGATGAATTTCTGGTAAAAATTATCAGGCTCGGTATTGCCATGAAATCCTCATATATCTGCCATGCCAACGTCCACATGGTGATTGAGGCCTGGAGGGATACGTCTTTTGCCGAGGTTGTCAACGGAGCTGAGATTGTTACTCCTGACGGTATGCCCATCGTCGTTGCTCTCAATTCTTTATATGGACTGGACCAGGTTCGGGTAGAGGGGATGCGGATGATGCCAGATCTGTTTGCCGCTGCCGAAAAATCGGGGCTGTCCGTATTCTTTTACGGTTCCACGGAGGATGTGCTGAAAGGCATCCTTCAGCGTATAGACCGAGAGCATCCGCAGCTGAAAATTGCCGGAGCCTATTCCCCTCCTTTTAGGGAACTGTTAGAATCAGAACAGGAAGAACACGTTGCCAGAATCAATGCTTCGGGTGCTCAAATCATTTTTGTCAGCCTGGGTTGCCCCAAACAGGAAATCTGGATGGCAAGGAATAAGGATAAAATTAATGCGGTTATGATCGGGGTGGGGAATGCATTCTCTGTATATGATGGAAGAGAATGTCGAGCACCTCAATGGATGCAAAAGCTGTCCCTGGAATGGTTCCATCGACTTTGTCAGGATCCACGGCGTCTTTGGAAACGATACCTGGTTACCAATTCTATATTCCTTTGGTTGATGCTGAGTGCGCTAGTGCGAAAGCTGCTGTCAATGAAAAGTCATAAGTGACTGAAAACCAAGTTAAAATCGACAGGCTCTTTCAATCCATACACCTGCTTCTGTCCAATGGTAATCAAGTCCCGATTAATATGACCAATTTTGTCAAAATTCCAGACGTAGCTACCGAAAGAACAGAAGTGAGAAGTTCAATATGAACAGGACCAGGGGTTTTATTCATCAGCATTCTTCAGTCCTCGAAAATTTTTATAGGATAGTGGACGCTGTTTTTGTAGTGAGTTGTTTCTTGATTATTAAGTACAACACTCCATTCCCATGGAGCCTATTAGACTTCTTTGTGCCATGTTCAGTCGCCGTTTTTTATTATTTTTGTGCTGAGTTGATTGGCCTGTATCGATCATGGCGTGGGGCTGCAATGTCTCAAGTCAATCTTCGCATCCTGGGTGCTTGGGCAGGAACCTCTTTTGGCTTTCTTTTTTTAGTCTACATAAGCCATTCGACAGAGGAATTTCCTCGACGGGTGATTTTGTCATGGTTAATTATCACACCAGTAATTCTGATACTCTGGCGCTTAGGAATGGAGAAGCTATTTGTCTTGTTGAGGAAGCAAGGCCGAAATCTGAGGAAGGCGGCAATTGCTGGAGCAGGGGATTTGGCTGTGCGTTTAGCTCATGTAATTTCTGATACTCCTGCTATTGGATTACACCTGGAAGGCTTTTATGATGACCATAAGCCGATTGGTTTCCGGCTTGGGAATAGTGAGGGGCGAAAAAATTCTTCTCGAGAATCAGCCCATATTATAGAGTTGCCGGATGTAATAGGTAGTCTTGATGAACTGGTTGAGCAAGCTAGATCAGGGGCTCTTGATTTCATATATGTTGCGTTACCGATGCGAGCTGAGGAGCGAATTCATTGGTTGGTTCGAGAACTATCTGACACCAGCGTGCAAGTTTATATCATTCCTGACCTGTTCATCTTTGACCTTCTTCATGCCCGCTGGAGTAACATCAAAGGTATCCCCGCGATAAAAATGTTCGATAGTCCCTTCTACGGGGTGAGTGGCCTGCTGAAAAGGGTGGAGGATCTGATTCTTGGCGGACTCATCATAACTTTAATCGCCATCCCCATGCTTTTCATCGCTTTAGGGGTTAAGTTGGCCTCTCCGGGGCCAGTAATTTTCAAACAGCGGAGATATGGTATTGATGGCAAAGAAATAGTCGTCTGGAAATTCCGAACTATGACCGTTTGTAATGGCGATGACCAGTTCAGGCAGGCGACCAGAAATGATAGCCGCGTGTTCCCGTTCGGCGCATTCTTGCGGCGCGCCTCGCTGGATGAATTGCCGCAGTTTATTAATGTGATACAGGGTTACATGTCGATAGTCGGCCCCAGACCCCACCCCATTGCCTTGGATGAACAGCACCGCAGACTGATCGAAGGGTACATGTTGCGTAATCGTGTTAAGCCGGGCATTACGGGATGGGCGCAGATTAACGGGCTGAGAGGAGAAACAGACACCTTGGAAAAAATGCAGAAACGGGTGGAATTCGATCTCTACTATATCCGTAATTGGTCTCTTTGGCTGGATTGCAAAATATTCTTGCTGACAGTGGTAAAGATATTTGATGGGCATAATGCATACTAATGCCTCGGACAATCCATGAGACGGCTACAAATCCGGGTGTTTGGCCCATGCTCTTGGGCTCATAACCACCTCTATGTACGTGCAAACGATCTGAAATCAGTTCTCAAATATCCCAATTTCCGCTTTCGCCAGTTCGGAGTCTGACTCCTTCTTTGAACAGCAATCTTCCTGTAAGATGTGGTACAATCAACATATTTACGATTAGCACAGCATGTTTTGTCCTGGAAATGGATGCTCCTGAATGAAACGAATCCCCTTAAAACTCATCGTGACGATTTTCCTTGGTTTTTGTCTGTTGCCGGTGTCGAGTCGGGCGGCTCAGGATGGAATAATCGATTCTTTCCTGCAGAACGAACTGACTATGGTCGGCGCTGATGAAAAAATCCCGGTCATCGTTCGGATGAAAAACCCGCTGACGGTTCAAAATTTCGCGACCCCGTCCCGCAAGAAAGGGCCTGTCCGGACGCAGGCGCGAGCAAATCTGATCCATGCACTCAAGGCGCGTGCCGAGCAGAGCCGACAACCCCTGCAAAAGCTTCTAAATAACCGCGGAATCACCAAATCTCGACAGCTCTGGCTGATCAACGGGATGGCGTTCCAGGCGACCCCGGCACAGATCGATGAACTTGCCAGGATGCCCGAGGTGATGTCGATCGTTCTCGATCAGGTCATCGAACTGCCAAAGATTATAACTTCCCAAGCCTCAGGGCCTGCCGAACCGAACATCGATCTGGTTCATGCCCCGAGCCTCTGGGCACTCGGTTATGCCGGTCAGGGGGTCGCGGTGGCCATCGTCGACAGTGGTGTCGATGTCAACCATCCCGATCTTGGACCACGTTGGCGTGGCGGCACCAACAGTTGGTACGATCCCAATGGTGAACATCCTGCTGCGCCAACTGATCGTGATGGCCACGGGACTCAGGTTGCAGGTCTGGTCCTTGGTGGCAATAACGGTGGCTCTTACATCGGTGTTGCGCCTGACGCTGAATGGATCGGAGTGAAGATCTTCGCTGATAATGGGTCCTCTTTGAATAGCGCAATCCATGCCGGTTACCAGTGGCTGCTCGACCCGGACAATAATCCAAGCACCGATGATGCTCCGGACATCGTAAATAACTCCTGGGGCTTTGAGATGTCTCCCAATTTCTGCGATACCCTATCCAGGGAGTTCCAGGTTGATGTTCAGGCATTGAAAGCAGCAGGCATTGCCGTAGTGTTTGCGGCCGGTAATACCGGACCAGGTACAAGCTCCAGTCTCTCTCCGGCTAACTATCCTGAAAGTTTCGCTGTCGGCTCCATCGGTACCTTTGTGTCTCCGACTGTGATCAGTGATTTCAGTGCGCGCGGACCCTCTGCCTGTGACGGCACGATCTATCCGGAAGTCGTTGCTCCCGGTTTCCAGGTCTGGACGAGCGATTTGACCGCTGGTGGGATCTTTCCCAATTCCTACGCTCAGGTTAACGGGACCTCTTTCTCGACTTCACATGTCAGTGGTGTCATGGCCCTGTTGCTCAGTGCTTTTCCTGGAGCTTCGGTCGGTGCGATCGAAACAGCACTCATGCAGTCGGCAACTGATCTCGGACCGGTTGGGGCGGACAATACTTACGGTTACGGACTGGTCGATTCCCTGGCAGCATTCAATTACTTGAGCGGTCAGCAGGGGATTACCGTCACCGATTCAATTAACCCGGCGACGGATCACCTGATCGCCTTCGGCAATGTTGAAGTGGGTCTTGCCGTTGCGGCAAGCGTGAGCGTCAGCAATGATGGCAATCTGCCTGTGCAATTTGAAACAGTTGATGCCGGTCAGGTCAGCCCACCTTTCTTGATCACCAGCGATGGCTGCAGCAACCTGATGCTGCTGGCCAGTGAAAGCTGCAGCATCGAAATCCAGTTTGTACCGACGGCTTCCGGCAGCTTTGACGGCAGCCTGGATATCATTTCCAACACTGTTGGCAGCGAACGGGTGACCGTCAACCTGACCGGCACCGGCACCGTCCCTCACTTTTCTGCCCCAACTGCAACCCTGCTGACGGCGACCTTTAATGGACAAGCACTGGTCGACAGCAATGTTCCCGGCCAGACCCGGTTGACAGTGGCCGGCGACGAACTGGCCGTGTTTGACCAGAATGGTGTTCTCTGTGGCCTGACCCGGATCACTGTTGACGGCGAATTCGGGCCGCTGCTGGTCTACGGCGACGATCCGGCCACACCGGAGGTAGACGAGGGTGCCAGTAACGGCGACACCCTGACAGTGCGCCTGTGGGACAGTCAGCGCCAGAAGGAGTTGCCGGTGCGAACCTTGCTGCTCAACGGCGATCGACAAACATTGGTCTGGAATGACGGTGGCGGCGCTACTGTTCTTCTACAGGGTCTGGCCCAGGAACGAATCGGTCTTTTTCGTAATGGCCAGTGGCGCTTGGATGCCGATGGCAATGGTTCGATGAATGCCGGCGACATCTTCTACCCGTCCTTCGGCATTACTGGTGATAAAGCTGTTGCTGGTGACTGGAATGGTGACGGCATCAGCGATATTGGAAGCTTCCGTAACGGCCAGTGGCGCCTTGATGTGAACAACAACGGTGCCATGAATGCTGGCGACATCTACTACCCATCCTTCGGTATTGCCGGTGACTTGCCGGTCGTCGGGGACTGGAATGGTGATGGGACCGCTGACATCGGTGTCTATCGCAACGGCCA
>JBPPMB010000196.1:0-6170 GCA_051305855.1 Desulfuromonadales bacterium | reverse complement strand
TCAATCTCAAGAGAAGGAGGGGGCATGATCTTAAAAGTAGTAACACTCGCTTTGCTTATTGGATCGATTTCGGCAGTGCATATCTTATATCATGGTTCCGATCCGGGATTTCATATACTGCATCAGCAATTGTTTTTCATACCGCTCATTCTCACCAGTTTTTGGTTCGGCCTGCGACCAGGGTTTCTTTTGGCAGCTGTCATAAGCCTTCTGTATGGGCTTCCCATGGTGTTTCGCGACCATGACGCCAGTGGTCACTGGATAATTCTCACCCAAATCGGCCTGTATTTTCTAGTAGCTCTGCTCATCGGCTGGTTATCCGACAGAGAACGGAAACATCAGATTATGTTGTTTAAAAATGAGAGGGCCACCGCTCTTGGGAAAGCTGCCTCTGCCGTCAGTTTGGAAGTGCAAAACATCGTCAGGCACATAGAGAAGATACAGCAGCAGGCAGAAGTCAGTGAAAGTGAGTCGACAAAGGACGATATGGTATCTGAAATAGATCGTCTGAAAAGACTTCTAGAAGCACTGGCTAAATTTAGTACACCAGTGGTGGGGAATCCGGGCGACTTTCCTTTGCCTCCTGACCTCAATGAGCTGCTTAAGCAGAGACTTCCGGAATATAATAAAAATGCCGCAGCAAAAGGAGTAAAGGTCGTCGTCGATTTGCAAGAAGGAGGGTGCCCATCCATGATCATGGCTGAGTCTCTCCCCAGGGTCATCGATTCTTTGGTGGACAATGCTATCGATTTTTCAGAGAAAGGCCAATCTATAATATTACGATCAAGACGGAGATCAGACTTTTGTATATTTGAAGTGTCCGATTCCGGCCCAGGAGTCTCAAAAGAGAATGAAGCAAAGCTGTTTAGCGTATTTTTTACAACAAAGACAGACGGATATGGACTCTCGCTTTCTTCTGGAAAAAAAGCCCTTCTCGACATCGGAGGCGATCTTTTATACGAACCAAATGAAAACGGCGGGGCAGTTTTCAAGGTGAAAATTCCTCGAGAGAGCCCGGAAAATGAAAGTATTCAGCGGCAATAACCGATGAATACTTTTTGCATTTAATGGGCCCGAGTGAGTGTTGAAAACGCTGATCTTGAGGAGAAGCCTGTCATTTTGTTGACGACAATTTCCTGATTTCCCTCATGTGCCGGAGGTAGTATACCGCGGGTACCACCAAGAGGGTTAGCACCACGGCACTCACCATACCGCCCACCATGGGCGCTGCAATCCTGCTCATCACCTCGGTCCCGGTGCCACTGCCGTACATGATCGGCAGCAATCCGGCTATGATGGCTGTTGCGGTCATTGCCTTGGGGCGCACACGCAGTGCACCACCTTCGATCACGGCGTCGTAGAGGTCCTGCTTCGTGAGCATTTTGCCGGCAGCTGTGCTTTCCTCTTTTTTCTGGTGCCAGCAAACATCCAGAAATACCAGCATGATCACCGATAATTCCGTGGCGACTCCGGCGAGGGCAATGAACCCCACACCCGCCGCGACAGAGAAGTTGTAATCGAGCAGATACATCAGCCAGACCGATCCAACCAGGGCGAAAGGCAGCGTGCCGACGATGATCGCTACATCGGCAAAGCGCCTAAAATTCATATAGAGCAGCAAAACAATAATGGCCAGGGTCAGGGGTACCACATAAGTCAGTTTTTCCTTGGCACGCAGCATGTATTCGTACTGTCCGGACCAGCTGAGGGAGTAGCCCGGCGGCAGCTCGACCGTATCCGCTACCACTTGCTGGGCCTTTTCCACATAACTGCCTACATCAACACCCTCAATATCGACAAGGGTCCAGCCGTTGAGCCGGGCGTTTTCGCTCTTGATCGCCGGTGGACCATCCTCAACGAAGATATTGGCGACATCACCCAGAGCTATGCGCTGGCCGCTCATGGTGACGATGGGCAAAAGCGCGAGTTGCTCCGGCGAACTGCGATAGTCCTGGGGATAGCGGAGATTGACGGGATAACGTTCCAATCCCTCAATGGTCTGGGTGACGTTCATGCCGCCGATGGCGGTGGCCACCACCTGCTGCACATCGGCGATATTGAGGCCGTAACGCGCCGCTTCTTCACGTTGTATATCCACCTTGATATAGCGGCCGCCGGCCACCCGCTCGGAATAGACCGAGGCGGTGCCGGGCACATCCTCAAGGACGGTCTCTAGCCGCTGGCCTATGGCCTGGATGACCGACAGCTCGGGCCCCGCCACCTTGATGCCCACAGGAGTCTTGATGCCGGTGGCCAGCATGTCGATACGGGTCTTGATAGGCATAACCCAGGCGTTGGTCACACCGGGCAGCTTGACCAGGCTGTCGAATTCCTTCCTGAGGCTGTCGGAAGTCACACCCGGCCGCCACTGCTCGCGCGGCTTGAGCTGGATAAAGGTCTCGATCATGGTGAGGGGCGCCGGATCGGTGGCTGTTTCAGCCCGGCCGACTTTGCCGAACACCGATATCACCTCGGGTACGGTGGCTATCAGCTTATCGGTCTGCTGGAGCAGTTCGCGCGCCTTGCCGATGGAGATACCCGGATAGGTGGTGGGCATATACATGAGGTCGCCCTCATCAAGAGCCGGAATAAACTCGCTACCGATCTTGTTGATAGGCCACAAACCGACGAGGAGTACCACCACCGCCCCCAGCAGGACGCTTTTGGGAAAGCGCAGAACTCCCCGCAATGCCGGCAGATAGATGGCAATCAACAGCCGGTTCAGGGGGTTTTTATGTTCGGGCATTACCTTGCCGCGGATGAAATAGCCCATCAGCACCGGTACCAGGGTAATGGCCAGCGCCGCAGAAGCCGCCATGGCATAGGTCTTGGTGAAGGCAAGCGGCGAGAACATGCGTCCTTCCTGAGCCTCCAGGGTAAAGACCGGCACGAAGCTGACGGTGATGATGAGCAGGGAGAAGAACAGCGCCGGACCCACCTCGCAGGCCGATTCGGACACTACCTGCCAGCGGTTTTCCCTGGTCAGCGGCGTGCGTTCCATATGCTTGTGCATATTCTCGATCATGACGATAGCACCGTCGATCATGGCGCCGATGGCAATGGCGATGCCGCCAAGAGACATGATATTGGCATTGAGCCCCTGCATATGCATGATGATGAAGGCGGTGAGGATCCCCACCGGCAGGCTGATTATGGCCACCAGGGAGGAACGGACATGGAAGAGGAAGATCATACACACCAATGCCACTACCCCGAATTCCTCAAGCAGCTTATGCCAGAGATTGGTGACCGCCCGCTTGATCAGGGCGCTGCGGTCATAGACCGGCACCACCTCCACTCCCTCGGGCAGGCCTGCCTGCAATTCCTTCAGCTTCTCCTTGACACCGTCGATGGTCTTCAGGGCGTTTTCGCCGAAACGCATGACGATGATGCCGCCCACGGTTTCGCCCTGGCCGTTGAGCTCGGCAACGCCGCGACGCATCTGCGGCCCTTCCTCCACCTCGGCCACATCCCTGATAAGTATCGGGGTGCCGTTAGCATTCACGCCCAATGGGATATTCTCTATGTTTTTAGCGCTCTGCAGATAACCCGTGGCTCGCACCATATACTCGGCCTCGGCCATCTCCACCACTGATGCACCTATCTCCTGATTACCTGCCTTGATGGCCATCTGGAGCTTGGAAAGGGGGATACCGAAAGCCCGCAGCCTCTCGGGACTCACCTTGATCTGATACTGCTTGACCATACCGCCGATCGCGGCCACCTCGGAGACTCCGGCAACGGTCTGCAGTTCATATTTGAGAAACCAGTCCTGCAGCGAGCGCAGCTCGCTGATGTCGTGCTTGCCGCTGCGATCGATCAAGGCATAGAGATAGACCCAGCCTACGCCGGTGGCATCGGGCCCGAGCTGGGGTCTGGCATTTTCCGGCAATGACGGCGCCACCTGGCTGAGGTACTCCAGCACCCGGCTCCTGGCCCAATAAAGATCGGTGTCCTCATTGAAAATCACGTAGACAAAAGAGTCGCCGAAAAAGGAATATCCTCGAACGATTTCTGCTCCCGGTACTGAGAGCATTGCCGTGGTCAGGGGATAGGTGACCTGGTCCTCCACCACCTGAGGGGCCTGGCCCGGATAGCTGGTCTTGATGATGACCTGAACATCGGACAGATCGGGAATGGCGTCGACCGGAGTATTCTTCAACGAATACAGGCCAATGCCTACTAATATCGCCGTGCCCAGCAGGACAAAAAAACGATTTGCTACCGACCAGCGTATAACGGATTTAATCATTGATAGACTCCTACTCCATCTTCATGTCATCGAGGCTCATGTCATCGATGTTCAAGTCATCGAGGCTCTTGGTATCTTCCGCTCCCGGAACGTGCACGGCGGTAATCTCATACTGGTTTTCATCCTTTTTGGTCACCTCGATATGGAGTTCCATGCCCTCCTGCAGCGCTGTCAGGTCAACATCGTCGGCCAACTTGAAATCCATGGTCATTTCCGGCCAGTCCCATTCGCCGATGGCCTCGTGCGTGACATTGACCATGCGGTGGTCGGCCATCAGGGTATTGATGGTGGCCCTGGTCCACACACTTTGCGGTGGCGGCGGTTCTTCGTCGTGGTACATTCGCTTGAAATCGGAGGTCTTGCTCGATTCCGAATCGATGAGAAACTGGGCTGAGGTCACCACCTTATCGCCAGCAGAGAGTCCCGAGAGGATTTCGGCAGACTCTTCGTCGTAGCGGCCGATCTTGACATTGATCGACTTGAAATGGCCCTCACCCAGATCCAGCACCACCCGGTTGCTCCGCCCGGTGCGGATGACCGCCTCCTTGGGGACTACCAGGGACTCGTCGCCGCTTCCGGCATGGATCACCACCTGGGCGAACATATTGGGTTTAAGCAGCCTGTCCGGGTTGTCGAACTTGAGCCGCACCCGGATGGTGCGGGTTTTTTCATCCAGGGTAGGATAGATATAATCAACCATACCCTGCCACTCCTTCCCCGGCAGGTAGTCAAGCGTCATGGTGACCGGCTGGCCTACCGAAACCAGTGCCGACTGGCGCTCGAACACCTCGGCCTCGACCCACACCTGTTCCAGGGAGCCGATGGACATCAGGGTGGAGTCGGGTTTAACATAAAATCCCTGGCGGATTGCCAGGTTGTCGACAACTCCGCTCTGTGGTGAAGAGAAGGTGATGGTCTGCTTGACTTTCCCCGACCTCTTCAGTTCGGTGATGGCCTTTTGCGGCACGCGCAGCGCGGCCAGACGGTTTTCCGACGCTTCTATTAGGCGCTGGGATTTGCGATCCATGGCCAATAAAAGCTCTTCCTGCGCGTTGACCAGTTCCGGAGAGTAAATGTCGTAGAGCGGCTGCCCCTTTTTCACCGGATCCCCGGCGGCCTTGATATAGAGCTTCTCGAGCCAGCCATTGACCCGCGGATGGATATGGACCAGCTGGTCTTCATCATAGCCGACATATCCCACGGTCTGGATGACGGAATGCAGCCTCGATTTCCTGGCCGCAACCGTAGTCACACCCAGATTATTGACGACGTCGGGGGAAATCTTCACTGTTCCCGGACCGGCATCGGCCCCGCCAGCATCTTCCTCATAGACGGGAATGAGATCCATGCCCATGGGTGATTTGCCCGGCTTGTCCCGACGGTAGTTGGGATCCATCGGGGCGACCCAGTAGAGCGGTTCCTGCTTTTTGGTCTGCTCCCCGGTCGCCTGGGACTCAGCGGAGAGGTTGAGCAGCGAACGCAACTGCGGCAGGGCCGTCAGGGTAATCAGGGCACCTATCGCCGCACCGACGATCAGCACTACCACAAAAATTACTGTCTTCTTCATATCCTGTCTCCAAAACATTCAAATACCCGTTCAAATACCTGCTCAAGTACCTGCAATGATATCCTCGGCGTTTTCCATAAAATAGTAGTTCAGCTCGATTATCGTTTTTTGTATTTCCACACCTATCTCCAGCGCCTCGATCCGGGCATTGAGTTCGGCGATGCGGGCCCGAACCACTTCGGCGAAGTCACCGTCGTCATTGGTATAGGCGGTGAGCGAGGCTTCGGCCTGGTCGTGCATCTGAGGCAGCAGCTGAACCTGATAGAGTGTCTGCCGCTCCTGCAGGCGCTTGAGCTGCACCCTGTTCTTCTCGAAGCCCGATATCATCTTGCGCACCAGTGACCATGTAGT
>JBPPMB010000158.1:0-3836 GCA_051305855.1 Desulfuromonadales bacterium | reverse complement strand
GAGACTTTGCATCGTCAGCTTCCGGCATCCCGCCGCGCTGTTTAACATCATCAATAAGGAGAAAAAGGATGAAACGCTTACTGTCACTGATCACCGTAACAATGATGGCCCTGATCTTGTGCGGCAACCTCTTTGCAGCGGAGCTGGTCGTTGCCACTGATACAAATTTCCCGCCTTTCGAATTTAAGGACAAGACCGGCAAGCACACCGGTTTCGATGTAGAGCTGTGGGATGCCCTGGCCAAGAAAATTGGCGCTGAATACAAACTTCAGCCGATGGACTTCAACGGTATCATCCCCGGCCTGCAGACCGGCCAGATCGATGTCGGCATTGCCGGCATGACGATCAAGCCCGAGCGTGCACAGGTCGTTGACTTTTCCGACCCCTACTACAACGCCGGCCTGCTGCTCCTGGTCAAAAATGACAATAACAGCATCAACGACATAAAAGACCTGAAAGACAAGGTGGTTTCCACCAAGCTCGGTACGACCAGCGCCGACTTCGCCAAGGCCGAGACCGGTGCTGCCAATGTCAGACTCTTCCCCAACAACGACGCCATGTTCCTCGAGCTGCTTTCGGGTGGCGCCGATGCGGTCATCTTTGATTCGCCGGTGATCGCCGAGTTTATGCGCACTGCCGGCAAAGGCCAGGTCAAAGTCGTCGGGCCGCTTTACATGGGCCAGTCTTACGGCATCGCTTTCCCGAAGGGGAGCGAACTGGTCCCTAAAGTCAATGCCGCACTTAAGTCTATGCATGATGACGGATCCTACCTGACTCTCTATCGCAAATGGTTCAATTCCGATCCCAAGTAACCATCCCGGCGGGTTGACAGCCTTAACAGACAGGGGCGCGTGGAGCGCCCCTGTCTGCAACTGTTTGTATTCAATGCGTTCAAAGGAATGATGATGGCTTTTAAATTTGAACCGGATGTGATGGTGGAGACCTTCCCGTTGCTGTTCAGCGGGGTGAAGTTGACCATCATCATTACTTTCTGCGGTCTGCTGATCGGTTTTGTGATCGGTGTACTCTGCGGCCTGATGAAACTCTCGAAAAACCCGTTGATCAGTAAGCTTGCCAGTATCTATGTCGAGATTATCCGCGGCACGCCCCTGATCGTCCAGGTGATGTTCCTCTATTTTGGTTTCCCCATGGCCAGTGGCCTGCGCATTCCACCGCTGACGGCCGGTGTGATCGCCATTGCTGTCAACTCGGGCGCTTATATCGCCGAGATCGTCCGCGGCGCGGTGCAGTCGATTGATTACGGACAACGCGAGGCGGGCCGCTCCATCGGCCTGACCCAGACGCAGACCATGCTCTACATCATCTGGCCGCAGGCCTTCCGGCGTATGATCCCGCCCCTCGGCAACCAGTTTATCATCAGCCTCAAGGACACGTCGCTGCTGGTCGTGATCGGCGTGGCCGAGCTGACCAGGGTCGGCCAGGAGATCATCGCGGTCAACTTCAGGGCTTTCGAGGTCTGGCTCACGGTCGGTCTTGTCTACCTGATGATGACCCTGACCATCAGCCGGGTTCTTAAGACCATGGAAAATCGCATTGAACGCCGCGGTGCACGCTGAGAGGGAAGATGATTAATATCAAGAATCTGCACAAGAGTTTCGGAGACCTCGAAGTTTTAAAGGGCATTGATCTGTCAATCGAGGCGGGACAGGTGGTCTGTATCATCGGCCCGTCCGGTTCCGGAAAATCCACCGTGCTGCGCTGCATCAATCGCCTCGAGGAACTCACCTCGGGACAGATCGTGGTTGACGGCTACGACCTCTACGCCGCAGACACGAACATCAATTACGTGCGAACCGAGGCCGGCATGGTTTTCCAGCAGTTCAACCTCTTCCCGCATATGACCGTCTTGCAGAACGTCACCCTGGGCCCGATCAAGGTGCGCGGCATGTCGAAAAGCGAGGCCAACAAGCTCGGCGAAGAGTTGCTTCAGAAAGTCGGTCTGGCGGAAAAGGCCAAGAATTACCCGGATCAGCTTTCCGGGGGACAGAAGCAGCGTGTCGCCATCGCCAGGTCGCTGGCCCTCAAGCCGAAGGTGATCCTCTTCGATGAACCGACCTCCGCCCTCGATCCGGAGCTGGTCGGCGAGGTTCTCGAGGTTATGAAGACTTTGGCCAGTGAGGGGATGACCATGGTCGTGGTGACCCATGAGATGGAATTCGCCCGCGAGGTTGCCGACCGGGTGATTTTCATCGACAATGGGGTCATCCAGGTCGACGGTCCGCCAGCCGGTATTTGACAGCTCGAAGAATCCGCGCCTGAACGATTTTCTCGGCAAGGTGGGACACCAGCACTGAGGACTTGCAAAGCAAAGCCGTTATGCTTTTACGGTTTTAACTCATCAGCTCAAGCTCAGCCTGAGCCGGGGACACCCATTTTCGGGTGTCCCTTGTGCGTGTCCCGGATTATCATCAGTACAACGTGGTCAGGCTTAACCTGTTTGTTATTGGAGCAGTCGTGAAACAACCAGCCGGCAGACTCTCATCCCGCAACGTGGTCCTGCTCATGTGCGGTGCGGAAATCCTCAGCATGACCGGGTTTGCCACCTATCCGGCTCTGCTGCCGGGGTTGCGTGCTGAATGGGGGTTGAGCAACTCGCAGGCGGGACTGATCAGCGGCATCTTTTTCGCCGGGTACATGGCCGCGACTCCGGTGCTGGTGGGCTTGACCGACCGTATCGATGCGCGGCGCATTTACTTGCTGGCGACGGCCCTGGCCTGCCTGGGCAGCTTCGGTTTTGCCCTGTTTGCGCAGAACCTGCCAACCGCCATGTTTTTCCAGGCCATGGTCGGGGCTGGTTTGGCCGGCACCTACATGCCGGGATTGCGGCTGCTCACCGATCAATTCCAGGGGACAACTCCCAGTCGTGCCGTGGCCTTCTATACCTCGACTTTCGGCCTGGGCACGACCGGCTCCCTGCTGCTGGCCGGCGTCCTCGAACCGCTGGGCTGGAACTGGGCTTTTGCTGTTGCAGCCCTGGGACCGCTGGTTGCCGGCCCCCTGGTTTTTTTCAACGTGAGCGCGCGCCCCGTCCAACAGAGCGAAACACCGCCAGGATTGCTTTTTGACTTTCGCCCGGTGCTGCGCAACCGTCAGGCCATGGGCTATATCCTCGGCTACGCTGCGCACTGCTGGGAGCTTTTCGGTCTGCGCTCCTGGCTTCCCGCCTTTTTCGCTTTCAGTCTGGGGTTGACCGCGACCCAGGGCGGGTTCTGGTTTGGCGCAGCGTCTCTGGCTGCCTGGATCAATATGATCGGTCCGCTGGCGAGTATCTTCGGCAATGAAGTCGCGGTGCGACGTGGGCGAAGAGCCGTTGTGCTTGCGGTGATGTCGGCATCGGGGCTCATGGCCTGCCTGGTCGGCTTCAGTGCTGCGCTGCCGATTCTTATAGTCTTTATCCTGATGACACTCTATTTCCTGCTGGTCATGGGGGACTCAGCGGCCCTCACTGCCGGGCTGGTGGCCGCCGCCGAGCCTGGCCGCAAAGGGGCTGCCATGGCCTTGCATTCACTCATGGGATTCGGCGCCGGGTTTTTTGCCCCCCTGACATTCGGCCTGGTGCTCGATACGGCTGGTGGCAACGAGTCGGTGCAAGCCTGGGGTTTCGCTTACGCGGTCCTCGGCGCCTGGTCGCTGGTTGGCGTGGCCTTCGCGTTGCTGCGCCGGCGCACAGCATAAAGAAAGGAGGCATCGCAGGATGCCTCCTTTCTTAACCAGAAGCCTGCTGGACAAGGCTATTTGCTCATCTCCATCATGTACTCCACAGCGGCCTTGACTTCGGCGTCGGTCAATTTCATGTTGCCCCCCTTCGGCGGCAT
>JBPPMB010000091.1:0-38800 GCA_051305855.1 Desulfuromonadales bacterium | reverse complement strand
GCTGGATCTGGTCAATATTTACTGGCTGCAGTCCTGTTTATTCTCGGCAATGTTGGCTTCGCCGCAGGCAATATCTTCTACAACGCCTATCTCCCGGACCTGGCATCCGGTCATGAAGCCGATCGGCTTTCAGCGCGCGGCTTCGCCCTCGGCTATCTTGGCGGCGGCTTGATGTTGTTAATCGTTTTTTTGATGATCCAGCAACACACTTTTTTTGGCCTGCCTGACAAGGAGACGGCAAGCCGTCTCGGCTTTCTGCTGACCGGGGCCTGGTGGTTCGGCTTTGCCCTGCCGGCCTTTGTCTGGCTCAAGGCTGTCCCGGTTACGCCAGGGTCAACCTTTAGCCTGCGGACCCCGCGTGATTACCTTAAAACCTTTGCTGACTTGCGGCGTTATCGCAACCTCAGCCGATTCCTGATCGCCTTTCTGCTTTACAACGATGGCATCCAGACGATCATCGCCGTCTCAGCAATCTTCGCGCGCGAGGAACTTGGTCTGGGAACCGGTACCATCCTGGGCTGCTTTTTGATGATCCAGTTCGTCGCCATGCCAGGGGCCCTGCTCTTCTCCCGTCTTGCCGGGCGCTTCAACACCAAGCGCGCGGTCATGACCAGCCTGATACTCTTTACCATGATAGCAATATACGCATCGGTAATGCGTACTGCCGTGGAGTTCTGGATTCTCGGCTTCGCAGTCGCTATCGTCCTCGGCGGCAGTCAGGCTCTCAGCAGGTCGCTTTTCTCCAGTTTGGTCCCCAAACAAAGGAGTGCCGAATTTTTCGGTTTTTATGCCATCAGCTCAAAGTTCGCATCAATATTCGGGCCGCTCACCTTTGCGATTCTGATTGATTTGACCGGATCCAACCGGATCGCCATTCTGGCCCTGGCCATCTTTTTTGTCGCAGGAATAGTCCTGTTGATTGGCGTGGATGTGGAGAAAGGCCGGGCACAAGCGATGGAAGGTTCCTGACGCTGATTGCTCACAATAAATCACACGTTTCAGGAGGTTGTCGGACGATACGGGCTTAAGAAAGTATCCTTGCACAGGAAAGCAGAAGACTACCCTTTGCGGATACGCGGATCCGCCATGGCGTAGCTGATATCAGCCAACAGGTTGCCGATCAGAGTCAGAACCGCACCAATCACCAGAATTCCCATGATCAAGGGATAATCCCGCATCAATACCCCGTCATAGAAAAGCTTGCCCATACCCGGTATGGCAAATATTGTCTCAAAGATGACACTGCCACCGATCAGGCCGGGGACAGAAAGCCCAAGAATAGTAATAACCGGCAGCAGAGCATTACGCAGGGCATGCTTGTAGATAACGGTCCTTTCCGAAAGCCCCTTGGCCCGGGCCGTAAGGATATAATCCTGGCGGATCACCTCAAGCATGTTGGAGCGCATGTAACGGGAGAAGCCCGCCAAACCGCCGAAAGCAGAAACAAAGACCGGCATGACCAGGTGATGGACCATATCCCAGAACTGCCTTGCCGGACTCAGGTAATCGTGGCCGACCGATTTCAACCCGGCGACCGGAAAAACCCCCAGCCGCACACCGAAATAATCCATCATCAACAACGCCAGCCAGAACGACGGCATGGCAAAACCGAGAAAGACGAAAATGGTGGTACCACGATCGAACAGGCTGTTCCGGCGCACTGCTGAGAGGATGCCGATCGGCACGGCAACAGCCAAAATCACAACAATGGATAAGACGTTGATGAGGATGGTTATCGGCATGCGTTCGCCGATTTTTTCCAGAACCGGCCGGTGGTCCTGGGCAAAGGATTCGCCAAAATCGAGGGTAACGATCTGCTTCATCCAAAGGCCATATTGAACATAGAGCGGCTTGTCCAGGTTGTAGCGCTCGCGCAGCCGGTCACGCATCTCAACACTCGACTTGGGATTGAGATCGGTCTGCATGTCGGTCGGCTCGCCGGGAGCCAGATGGATGACGACAAAGCTGATCAGAGTGATGCCGATCAACAGGGGGATCATCATGACCAGTCTTTTGGAAAGATAAGCAAGCATAGGTATTAAGGTAACCCTCAGCTACACGAGACAATGATTCTGGCTTTGGAGTGAGACGCGAACAGGCGCGGCCGCGTTACATTGCTCGCCGTGCGACCCGCACCACCCGCTTCAGCGGGTATACTTCTGCTCGCTCTCCGGCACCCACCACTTTATGAAGTTATAGGTGATCCCGGCCGGCGTCGGTTCAATTCCACGGAAGCGTTTTGCCACTGCCGGCAAGGCTTCACCAACATAAAGGAAGGTATAAGGCTGTTCTTCAGCAAGAATTTCCTGAAAGCGCCCATAGATCTGCTTGCGCTCGGCCTGATCAAAGGTCCGCCGGCCTTTTTCCAGGAGCTCGTCGACTTCCCTGTTGCTGTACTTGACAAAATTCAGCTCACGAGGTGCTGTTTTGCTTGAGTGCCAGATATTGAACTGATCGGGTTCCGGGCCGCCACTCCAGCCGAGGATGGTTGCATCAAAGCTCCCTGTAAAGATGAACTCTTTGAGAAATGTCGCCCATTCAACAACACGAATTTCAATGACAATGCCGACTTCCTTGAGACGCCTCTGAATAATCTCGGCTGTCTTGGAACGCAGATCGTTGCCTTGATTGGTGACAATCGTAAAAGCCAGTTTCTGGCCGTCTTTGTCCAGGATTCCATCGCCATCACTATCGACCCAACCGGCTTCGGCGAGCAACGACCGAGCCAGCTCCGGTTTGTATGCATAGCGTTTGACATCGCCATTGTAGACCCAGGTATCCGGCTTATAGGGCCCGGTTGCTGCCTGTCCAAGTCCCAGCAGAACGCCATCAATGAGCTCCTGCTTGTCGATAGCGTAGGAGATGGCCTGACGGACGCGCTTGTCCTGAAAGAGCGGTTTCGTCAGATTGTAGCCCAGGTATGTGTAGCTGAACGACAGGTAGCGATACTTGTTGAAGTTGCGGGTAAACGCAGGTGTGTCGGTCTGGGTTTGATACTGGATCGGTGTCAACCCCATGAAATCGAGACCACCGGACTGCAATTCGAGAAATTGCGTTGAGCTGTCAGGAATCACCCGGTAGACGACGCGATGGATATAAGGTTGGCCTTCGAAGTAATCCGGATTGGCGAGCAGCTCCACCTTTTCACCGGCATCCCATTTTACGAACTTATATGGGCCGGTGCCTATAGGGCTGCGTGAAAGAGGACTTTTCGTGACATCCTGGCCTTCGAGCAGGTGCTTGGGAAGAATCGATGTCCCCCAGCTTTCCAGGGCAGGAGCATAGGGCTTTGCATAAGTGACACGGAAGGTGTAGGGATCGACGGCCTCAGCCCTGGCGACCTGCAGGAAATCCTCGGCGTACGAGGTCGGCACGTCCGGATTGATGTACATCTGATAGGTAAAGAGGACATCAGCACTGCTGAATGGCGCACCATCATGCCAGGTCACACCCTTGCGCAAATGGAAAGTAAACGACAGGTTATCCTCTGAGATCTCCCAGGATTCGGCCAATTCGCCCTCAAGCTGAAGATTTTTATCGTAGCGGATCAGGCCATTGTAAACCAGGCGGTTGATATCGCTTGAGGCCGAGTCGGATGAGAGCACCGGCAACAGGTTGTTCGGTTCGCCGATCGATGCCTCGATGAAGGTATCACCGTGGGTCGGCTTTGCCGCATCGCCCTCTGCCGGTATCACCGCCTGCCGCTGGTCACAGCCGGCCAGAAGAGACAACAGAGCAAACACGAGAAATCTCATAAGCAACTCCTTTACCACGCAAGGGCCATCCAGCCCATTTCGCCTGTCCCCAGGGATAACGGCAGCGTTTTGACTGTCATTGCAACACACTATTCTTTGTCTAAAGAGATGACCGTCACACCCGCCGGCGGCGTTAAGTGAAAAATCCCGGGGCGCAGTTCAGCGTTGCTTGCGAAGTCTGAGAATTCCAGGCTGGCTGTGGTCTTCTGCTCCGGGATATCAATATCAAAAGAACGCGGCAGGCGATCCCCATCCTCTGCGAATTTCCCGTAGGTAATCTTCAGGAGCAGGATGTCGCGGTCGAAATAATTCACTTCTACGAGTTGATGCAAAGGGTTAAAGGTCAATTCCTGACGACGCGGCGAGCTGTTGCGCACCAGCAGCCAGCCACCCTCCTGAAGCTCAAAAGCTTCTTCACTTCGGGCATTTATCATCGGTGGCTGGTAAAGCAGGAGACTGACCAGATCAGCCAGGCTCAAGGGGATACGCACAAATCTGTCCAGATTGACCGGTGTCGCTGCCCCGACGTAGTACAAGTTTCGTGAAGGGAGTAAAACCCCAAGCTGCTCACCGTCCGCGGCCAGCAAAAGCATAGGCGAACCGAAGGGGCTCAAAGTCTCAGCACGCAGTCGATCAGGTCTTTCGGCCAGAATGACCTGGGTACCGTTCAATGAATGCTCCGGAGTGTGGACCTTGACCTTGGCCAGCCCTTGTATTGATGTAACCCGGGCAGAGATCTCAGACCACTCCTGCATGATGCCATCGGCAAATCCCTGGCTCACCTGCTCACCAACGAGCCTGGTTCGGAGCGGGGTGCAGGAAGCCAGCAGGGTGAAACTCAGACAGAGGGCAAAGAGAGTGATATGACGGGACACAGGCTGAGCCTTACCGGGTATCTGCAAGCGATTCAAGCTTGCCGCGGATGTCGACATTGTCCGGTTGCAGTTGGAGCGCCTTTTCATAGGCGGCACGGGCCTGCCCGAGGTTGTGCAGGGCGAGGTGAATATCGCCTAGATGCTCAAAGACGACCGCATCTTCGGGAAGCTCGCGGCTGGCCTCCTCTGTGACCTTAAGGGCCTCAAGCAAGCGGCCCAGCCGGTAATAAACCCAACCCAGGGTATCCAGGATGTGCGGTGCGGGCTTGAGTTTTATGGCTCGTTCGGCATAGCCCAATGCTTCATCGAGATCACGGTTATCAACAGCCAGCCCGTAGGCGAGAAAGTTCAATGCTTCCGCGTGTTCATTATCTACGGCAAGCAGATTTCTCGCTGCCTGCATAGCTTCAGCGTGTCGTCCGATACGCTCCAGAATCAGGGCTCTCTGATAAAGCAGCTCGACATTGTCGGGATAGAGTTCTGCACCGCGCTCGACGGTGGTGTAAGCATTGTCATACTGATTGTCGGCCAGGTAAAGTGATGACAGGTAGAAAAACACCTGCGGCCGCGGCTGCCCATCAGACATGATTGATTCGAGCAGCTTGATCGCCTCGCTGACGCGACCGGTTTCCAGATAGATGTAGCCGATATGGGCAACAGCATCGTCATAAAGAGCCGAGTTACGATCAATACCAAGAAAAGCGTCAAGAGCCGGCTGCCACTCTGACTGACTCTCATAGGCCGTACCGAGATAATAACGGGCAGGGTCCAGATCCGGTTGCAGATCGAGAATTTCCCTAAAGGTTGTGATGGCGTCCGGCCAGCGCTGCTGCTCCAGAAAGATCAGACCTAGCTTGCGACGGGCATCAATATCTTCCGGCTTGAGCTCGACGATGATATTCAACTGTTCAAGAGCATCATCATAGCGTTTCATACCGACATAAACACGGGCAAGGTGATGACGCAAAGCAAAATCAAGCGGCCGCTGAGCAAGAGCATCCGTAAAGACATCCAGCGCATGCTGCCACTCTTTGAGCTCTTCATAGAGGAGACCGAGCTCAAGGTAGGCCTGGCCCATGTCCGGGTTACGGCGAATCAGGTCACGATACTGTTCCACCGCCAACAGGTGCAAACCGGTCTCGCGATAGAGACGAGCCATCGCCAGGCGTCCCGACATGGAATCCGGATATCGTTTAAGCAGCTCTTTCAATGCTTCTGAAGCGAGGTCAACATCTCCGATGCGCACCAGGGCAATGGCCAGATACAGACGGACCTCTTCATTCTCCGGATCGAGTTCCAGGGCGCGACGGTAATAAGGGATGGCCTTGTCCGGTTGTTTGTTGCCGACATAGGCATTGGCCAGGATCACGTTGGCCTTGACGGAGTTCGGGTTGCGCAACAGAATATCTTCGACAACCCGGATGGCATTTTCTGGCTGTTCCATCGCGATATAGAGCTCGGCGAGTTCAAAGCGCAAGTCTTCATTGTCAGGATCATAGTCGACGGCATTATGATAGGCTTGCAGAGCACCTTCACGATCATCGTCTGCCAGCAGCATGCGAGCACGGGCAAAATGAAAATATGCGTTTGATTGAGGTTCGTTCAGCCGGGAAACATAGGGGGGCTCATCCGCCGCAACTGCTTTGGCATCGCCAGGGGCATCTGCCGCGGCGCAACCGCTCAACAAGAAGGTTAGAAGAAGAATAATGTGACAGCAAAACGAAGGCATAAAAGATCCGTCAGGGGGCTGATGTTAATGTGTAAAGGTAGCATACTCGGCCTGCATGGTCAATCAGGCTACCCCCTCCAGAACTGGCTTTACATACATATATCTTCTGATAATCTTTAGGGAAATTTAAATGTGAGTGACCTGGCAAAAGAGAATGTCAGCATCCTGCACAGAAATAATGTGATTGGGCATCTCCAGACTTGTTATTGATGATCACATAACTGCTATGGACCAACTTCACCAACGATTGCTCGACCCTGCAGCCTACCCGGAAACGACACAATCCGTTGACTTCAAGGAGACCCATACCTCCCGTATCTACCTGACCGACTTCCACGCTTACAAGTTGAAAAAGCCTCTCAATCTGGGTTTTCTCGATTTTACTACTCTGGAGAAGCGACGCTATTATTGCCACGAAGAGGTGCGTCTGAACCGGCGCTTTACCACAGGCATCTATCTTGGTGTTATCGAACTGCGGCAAGAGAATGGAACAGTCCGCTTCGGCAAGGGCGGGAAACTACTGGATTACGCGGTACAGATGCGCCGTTTGCCGGAAAGCCGCATGCTGGACAGGTTAATCGAGACAGAGTCGCCGGATCTCCTGCAAGCGATGCCGCGACTCGCCATGGCCGCGCAAAGAGTCATGGAGCGGGCCGATACCTGCCTGAATGAAGCTGTTCGCAGCGCTGACGTGGTGAGATGTAACTGCGAAGAGAATTTCAGCCAGACATCATCGGCAATCGGTAACTTGCTCATGAGTGAAGCTCATGAACTGATGCAGAACGCTGCGCGGCACGACCTGGATGAGCTTGAAGGAGTCATGCTTGAACGCGAGCGGAAAGGCTACGTCAGGGATGGCCATGGTGATCTTCACGCGGCGAATATCTGCATGACTGATCCGGTCTGCATTTACGACTGCATTGAATTCAATCGTCGCTTCAGGGTTGCTGATATTCTTGCCGACCTGGCCTTTCTCGTCATGGATCTCGAATTTCGCGGGCGTTGGGACCTGGCGGACAAACTGACGACACAACACCAGGAGCACCCCGGATCAGGCGGCTTCAAACAGCTGCTTTGCTTCTTTAAGCAATACCGGGCCTGGGTGAGGGGCAAGGTTAACGCCATGCTGGCCGCTGACCCGGAAACCGTCAAAGAAACACGCGAACAGGCAGGAAGACTGGCCTGCCGTTATTTCAATCTCGCCCTTGGCTACCGGATCAAACCGACGATGTTTTTGACTTCGGGATTGATGGGGGTCGGTAAAACAACACTTGCCCGGGCACTGGCACAAGCGCTCGGAGCAACACACCTGCGTTCAGATGTCATCCGCAAACGACTTGCGGGGCTACCGGAAAAGCAAGCCTGCCTGGACGACTTCGCTACGGGCCTCTACTCACAAGAGATGACGGAACGGGCCTACAAGGCAATCTTCGAAACGGCTGCAGGACTCATCTCCCGTCAGCGAAGCGTTATAGTCGATGCTTCTTTTGCCAAAGAGGAAGAGCGCAGGAACTTCATCAGTCTCGCCGAACAGGCGGGATGCCCAGTTTGGCTGCTGCACCTGGAATGCCCGGAGGATGTGACCTTGCAAAGGCTGGATCAACGCAGTGGCGACACATCCGATGGCAGAAGAGAGCTTTATGCCAGACAGAAGGCCGACTTCAGCCCTGTACCAGCGACAAACCATGTAGTTCCTGTCGACACCACCTGTGCTGTCGACTATAATGTTCAGTCACTTCTTTGCAGAACATTGAGCAAGCAGGAGCGGTTCACATGAAATCGGAACGCAAGTTGCCATTAAGGGATGCCTGGGTCATCTGGTTTATTCTCGGCGTGGTCATGCTTAACTACCCGTTTCTGCATATTTTCAACAAGGATGTACTCTTCTTCGGCATCCCTCTGACAATCCTTTACTTTTACATTGGCTGGCCTGTTTCAATCTTCATCATCTACCTCTTTTCAATTTACCTGGTCAGGAGCACCCCTGAGCGTAATGCACCCAAAGACAAACAGGAAAACAAGCGGCGCGGAGGAGAATCATGATTTCCATCACCGTTGTCGCCCTGACGTCGCTGCTTTATTTCGGCATTCTTTTTGGTGTCGCTTATTACGCTGACCGACAGCGCAAGCGGGGGCGCAGCCTGATAGACAACCCCTCCGTCTACTCATTATCGCTGGCAGTTTATTGCACCTCCTGGACTTTTTATGGCAGCGTTGGACGAGCGGCAACCACCGGCATTGATTTTCTGGCCATCTACCTGGGCCCGACTCTGATCGCATTTACCTGGTGGTTTTTGCTCCGTAAGATTGTACGCATCAGCAAAGAGCAGAATATCGCCAGTATTGCCGACTTCATTTCCAGCCGTTATGGCAAATCTTCACTGCTCGGTGCTGTTGTCACAATTTTCGCTGTCCTCGGCATCATGCCCTACATCGCATTGCAACTGAAAGCGGTTGCCCGCACTTTTGATCTGCTTGTCTACCCCGTCACAACCGGCAAAAGCACAATGCATGTCCTGCCAAGATTTGACCTGCTTTTTGATTCTGCACTCGTGGTCGCCATTATCCTGGGGATTTTCGGGGTTATTTTCGGTGCACGGCATCTGGATGCCTCGGAACGACATGAAGGGCTGGTCGCAGCAATCGCCCTTGAATCGGTGGTCAAAATCATTGCCTTTGTCGCCGCCGGCCTGTTCGTCACATATGGCCTGTTTGATGGTTTTGCCGATATCTTTCATGACTTTCTGACCCGTTTTCCAGAGCGCGGTCATTTACTGCTGCTCGGTACAGGTGAGAACACCTACGCCCACTGGCTGAGCATGACCATCATCTCGATGATGGCCGTCATGTTTCTGCCGCGCCAGTTCCACATCATGGTCGTCGAAAACTGCCGTGAAGAGCATATCCGCAGCGCCATGTGGCGTTTCCCCGCGTACATGGTCATAATCAACCTGTTTGTTCTCCCGATCGCCCTGGGCGGCCTGCTGCTTGCCAATGGCGACACGCACAATGCCGATTTTTTCGTAATCACTCTGCCGCTTCAATATGGCCATCCCTGGCTTGCCCTGCTGGTCTTTCTCGGCGGGTTCTCGGCTTCGGCAGGCATGGTTATGGTTTCATCAGTGGCTTTGTCCACCATGATTCTCAACAACCTGCTCATCCCGATTATCCTCAAGATTCACACAGGGGCCAGGGACCTGTCGATCCTGCTTATCAATCTCAAACGACTCGGGATCTTTGCCGTTATTTTTCTTGGTTACCTCTATTACCGCTTGCTCGGAGAATCAGCAGCGTTGGTCAATATCGGCCTGATCTCCTTTGTCGCCGCTACCCAGTTTGCTCCGGCTGTGATCGGCGGTCTTTACTGGCGCCAGGCAACCCGCCGCGGGGCAACAATCGGCTTGATCCTGGGCTTTATCGTATGGTTTTACACGCTCCTCATACCATCATTTGTCCAATCCGGCTGGATAAGCACAAGCCTTATCGAACAAGGTCTCTGGGGACTGGCAATCCTCAAGCCGACCGAACTATTCGGATTAAGCGGCTTTGGTTTGTGGACCCACGCACTCTTCTGGACCATGTTTGTAAACCTCGGCAGCTACCTGGCAATCTCTCTTCTCACGGTACCAAGCTCAGAAGAACTTGAACAAGTCCACAAGTTTGTCGACGTTTTCAATCGCGTGCCCAGGAAAGCCGAGAGAACCCGGATCACCAAGGCACCGACAATCATCGAGTTTGTCGATCTGATGGCTAAATTCATTGGCATAAAACAGGCCCATGCTGCAATCAGTGAGTACATGGGCAATCGTGAAGTTAATGAAAAAGGCGGCCTGTCGGAACAGGATCTTCTCAAGCTGAAGCGCTTTACCGAGTTGACCCTGGCAGGATCGGTCGGTACGGCGCCAGCCAGGATCATCGTCGAGAAGTACCTCTCGGCACGCGGCAGTCAGATGGAAGACGTTTTTGACCTGTTCGGGTCGGTCAACATCAGCCGCGCGGCAAGCCGTGAACAGCTGAGCGTCCTCTACGATGCGGCGCGAACCATCGCAAGTGGCGAGGACCTGCAAGCCATACTGGACGAGCTTCTCAAAATTTTTACTGATCAGTTCAAATTTGACCTATGTGTCATCAGGATACTTGACGAGGATCGTCAGAGCCTGACTGTCCGCAGTCAACGCGGCATGACTTCAGAGCATTTTGGTGAATCAGAGCGAGACCTCACGACTGAAACGTTTATTGGTGAAGCCTTTCTGACCAACAATGTCAGAGTTGTCAATGACAGCGATTATATCAGCAAGCCGGAAACAGCGCAGATCATTCGCCGTGAAAAGATTCTATCCTTTGCCCACGCGCCTATCTCAATTGAAGGTCAGCCGATCGGTGTTCTTTCTGCATTTTCGCGCAGCGCAAAAGGAATCTTTACCAAGGAATTCGTCGAACTGTTTACCAGCCTTGCCGGCCTGGTTGGTATTGCATGGCGCAATGCCCGGCAAATCGACCACCTCATCACGGCCCGTGAACAGCAACGTGAGCTGGCCATTGCCAAGGACATCCAGCTGAGCTTGCTGCCAATCAGCACCCCCGAAGTTCCAGGGGTAGCACTTGGAGGACTGTGCATTCCTGCCAAGGAGGTTGGTGGGGATTATTACGACTATCTGCTTCATGAAGACGGCCGGCTCGACCTGGTGATCGCCGATGTATCAGGCCACAACGTAGGGGCTGCCCTGATCATGGCGGAAACCCGCACCATGATCCGTTCCCGTAGAGGCCACTTTAACAACCCGCAGGAGATCCTCTGTGAGCTGAATGAATTTTTCTACGATGATCTGACCCGAGCTGAGCTCTTTATCACACTTTTTTATCTACAATACCGACCTGAGACAAGGCAAATCACCTACGCGAGCGCCGGACACTCACCCACCCTGGTCTGGCAGGCAAAATCGAAAAAATGTATTCGCCTTAACCCTGAGGGCTTGATTATTGGTGTCATAAAAGATTATCCATATGAACAGGAATCACTCAAACTCGAGGATAGAGACGTCCTGCTGTTGTATACAGACGGTCTGATCGAGGCAGAGAACGACAACAATGAGCTTTTTGGTGAAAATCGTCTGGTCGATGTGCTTGCTGCGCAAAACCATCTACCGCCACAAGAGCTGATCAATCATGTCATTGAGCAGGTACGGCTCTTTTCCGGGCATCGCAGTTTTAAGGATGATGTGTCCTTGGTTGTGATGCAGGTCAAACACCATTGATGGAGTTATTGGGAACGAATATTGATGGGGACGCCATCAATATTGAAGAAGAGAAATCAGGAATTTCCGACGTTAGACTATTTCATGGCAGTTTCGTGTTAAGTCAGACAGCCCTCTAGCAATGTGTTAGTATATCTGCGTGGGTTGTCCGTTATTAGGGCACACCAAATCCCAGCAAGGAGTGTGAAATGAATTTGCAGATTGAAGACAAGGGAGCCGCCGTATTATTGGCGGTTCAGGAAGAACGCCTCGATGCACATAACAGTGGCGATTTGAAAAACCACATGCTCAAACTCTTTGAAGAAGGCAAGAACAACCTGGTCGTTGACCTGCAAGCAGTGCGTTTTGTCGACTCTTCAGGACTCGGCGCCCTGGTTTCCGGTTTCAAGAATGCGAGTTCCCGCAACGGCAACCTGAAACTGTCCGGCCTGCAGCTCCAGGTAAAGTCGATGTTTGAGTTAACCCGCCTGCACCGGGTTTTTGAAATCTATACAGACTCGGGTGAAGCCCTGGCCAGTTTTCAACAATAACTTTTTGCTGCAGATCGAAACTCAGTTCTCAGCAGGCATAACGCCATGATCACTGACCGCATCGCTGTTGACATAAAAGTTCCCAATCAGACCCGTTATCTGTGCCTGATCGGCCATATCGGTGAGAACATAGCCCGTGCACTCAGCAATTACACTGGCGATCGTGAAAAACTGGCTTATGATCTCAACCTGGTTCTGACGGAAGCAATGGCGAATGCAATTCAGCATGCCAACGTAGATGACCCGAGCAAAGATGTTCATATCGAGATCAGTATTGTCGACCTGCGCCTGATTATTAGGGTTTTCGATTGCGGCCAGGGGTTTGACGTCAAGCAGTATGTCGAACCGCGGCATCCTCTTGAAGAGCATGGGCGGGGCCTCTATCTCATTCATACAATAATGGATGAGATTTCATACCAGACAACAGAAGCTGGTCACGTTCTGGAGATGACCATGAATTTATAAGTTTTCGCAAAGACTTTACTTAAACTATCGATATGACAGGCCCTCACTTGAGCAAAAGGGCCTGTTTTTTCTTTTCATGCGATCTGATGAGAGGTCGTCTGCAAGGCGCTTCCTGTTATAAAATCTCCTGTTCATGAACCTTGCAATCGCCTCAGGCACTCTCGTCTGCACCAATTTTCGAGGTCGATCATTGCTGCAAGCGGCTGGCGAAAATCCTCTTCGCCTACGGCAAACGCTCCATGGCCGTAAACAACGGCGATGCCGGCACCGATAACCGAAGAGACTTTTTGGGCAAGGCCGCCTGCACCGACTTCTCCGGCCACAACAGGCACTTTGTGCAGATACCTGACTATTTGGCAATCTTTCCAGCAGTCGGTAATTCTGCAATCGGTTGCTTCGCATAAAAGACTGAGTATCACGGTGAATTTCGGGTGTCCGTGCAGAATCATCCTGGCGGAAGTCTCTTCATAAATCGCACGGTGGGCAATCAATTCACTCGATGCCGTAATCCCAGCAGTGCTTGAATTATCGTTCGGCACCAGATCCAGACATCCCGGCAGTTCATCCAGGCTGGCACCCGTCTGTGAGATCAATATCTGTTCTGCCAGGCGACAGGAAATATTACCGAAAAAAGAATCGACCAATTTCAGCTCAACGGTTCGCTTGCCAACCTGATCGATCGCCTCGGCAAACTCGTTCTTTGTCGTCAATGGGCCCGCCCGCAAATCATTCACCAAAAGCGGGACAGGGTGCTGCAACTGGTTCAGCAAAGGCTGCAGGATAACGCGTTCCCCTGCTGTCGGCGGTGCATCGACCAGCAACATCAGCAGCAGCTTAACAAACATGGCATGGTAAACCGATGAGTAGTTGATATAAGCTTGCTCAACCGTGACGCTGCCGGTCGCTAGGATACCGACGCCTTCAACCATAACGCCCTTGCGCTGGCCGAGCAGTTCAACAAGTCGCTGAGGAGAACCAACAGAGTATTCATGAGAGCGTACGATCGGGATATCATGCAGGAACGTCCTGGTTTCCGTATCCTGCGGAACGAGAGTCTGCGCGTCCTCTGGCAAGCGATTGAGTAAAATGTCCCAGAGAGGCAAAGGCGGTGCAGCCAATACCAGCGACACCACGTCAAGCCGCGCGATGATTGCCTTGCCGAGCTGCAGAAGGTCTTGCACACCATGGCTGAGCAAACTGTCATCCTGAACAAGGATGGCTGTCTTCTCTGGCAACACAGTGCCATCAAGCTGCAACTTGCTGTAATACTTATTGACCTGGCGGATCAAGGCTGCTGCTCCAGATAGTCTGCCACTAGAAAATCGCCCTGTTTATCCAAACCACGTATCCGATAATATTTCTGCAGTTCTTCGTCAAATCGTATGCGGTCTATCGGCGGCACCTCTATTCCATCTCCGCTGCTGCCGGCTTCACTGAAAAAACGTTGTGGCAGTTGATCATCCGCATCGGTAAAGCCGTTTTTCAGGTTGTAATAGCGCTCGGTCAGATAGATGCGTTCACCGATCTCCTTGAGTTTCTGCGGCGAGTATTCGAGGCCTGTGGTCGCCGCAAGAAGCTCCGCGTATTCCTCAAGGCTGGCACCAAAGAAAGAGAACTTGCAGACGACCAGGGAATCGATGGCGGCATTGCAATCCTCGGCAATTTTTATGATGCGTGCCTTGCCGGCGAAATCAAAGCGATCAGTCGGCACCGGCTTGCGTAAAATTTCGTGGGAGATCGGGTAGGCTCGCAGATGACAGCCACCACGATTGCTGGTGCAGTAAGCCAAAGCCATGCCATATGCGCCGCGCGGATCGTATGCGGGCAGCTCCAGGCCTTTGACACTCATACTCAGGCCAGGCTGACCTAACTGTTCAGCAAGACGCTGCGATCCTCTGCCAAGGAGCTCTCCTTCGTCACAACCCAGAGCAATCTTCTCCAGTAGAGGACCGATCTCTTCAGCCCGCAGAAAAGCGCCGCGAATCTCCCCCCAGGCAGACAGGGTGGCTGCAGCGGAAATGGTGTCCATGCCCAATTGATTGCAAAGGTTGTTTGAGTTGACGATGGAACTCAGATCGCTGATACCATTCAAGGCACCGAAATGATTGACCGTTTCATACTCCGGAACCGGCGTACCATCCTGAGTGCTTTTTTTGCACTGTATCGGACAACCGTAGCAGCCGTGGTTTTTCGGTTGGTATCTCTTGCGAATCGCCGGACCGGAGTATCGATCAGCTGCTGCAAAACTGGTTTTTCGAAAATTTTCAGTCGGTGCCATGCGCCGCTGTTTCATCAGATCAACGAGCGCCGGAGTCCCGTACTCTGCAATGCCCAGATCGCCGTAAATTACCGGTGAGGCCTTGAACAGACGCAGTATGTCTCGACGCGCCAGGTCAAACCTTTCGCGATTGGCTATGTCGAGGTGCAAATCACCATCAACAACAAGAGCCTTGAGATTCTTTGCCCCCATGACCGCGCCTAGTCCGCCACGACCAAGCGAGTTGCCCTCCCCCATCATGATATTGGCATAAAGGACCCGATTTTCGCCGGCAGGACCAATAGCGGCCACGCTGCCATGGCTGTCCAGTTGGGCGACGGTTTTGCCGACAGTCAGCCCCCAGAGCCGCTGTGCCGGCAACAGCTCACTCCCTTGAGGCAATATTTTCAGCACAACCGGCAGGGCACTTTGACCGACGATTTTAACCGCATCGAAGCCGGAAGATTTTAAACGCCAGGCGAAGCGGCCACCGGCTGAGCAGTCATAGATGGTTTTAGTCAGCGGCGAACGGGAAATGACACTCAGGCGAGCAGCAGTTGGGGCCGGTGTCCCGCAGAGTGGGCCGACGGCAAAGATAAGGGGCATTGCCGCAGCAAATGGATCGAGGTGAAAATACTCGCGCATCAAACGAACGCCGAGACCGCGTCCGCCGAGGTAGCCTTGCAACAGTTCGGCAGGAAGTTCTTCCGTCCAGATGCGGCTGTTGGTCAAATCAACACAAAGGAGTCGGCCATGCCAACCATTCATTAAACACTCTCCATGATCGGCGCTACACGACGCTGGCTATATCATTTATGAACAGTTTGACCAACTCCCCATGATGTCCGATAGATACATCAGCCTGCAAATCACCACGATATATTGCAAAGGGCATTCCGGCCGTTCGGGCCGCCGCCTGATCCAGCTCTGAGTCACCCACAAAAAGGAGCTCGCGGGTCTCATATTGCAGGCGCTTTGCAGCTTCGTGAAGCATATCCGGTGCTGGCTTGGGATGCATAACATCCCGGCTAGTGACGACCACCCGGAAAAATCCACTCATCCCGAAATGTTCGAGAATGTTCAGCATACTGTAACCACGATTGGTTGCTACCGCCAGAGGGTAAGAAACAGCCAGCTGCGTCAGGGCCTCGATCATGCCTGGCTCAGGCTTCATGAACGGTATAAACTGACGATAATCCAGGGCCGCTGCCAGGGAAAGAGCATCAGGCGTTCGCTCCGCGCCGAGAAGTTGAAAAAAGACTTGCGGACTTGCTGCGGTGTGGCAGAGATGTGCTCTGACAGTGTCTGATTCCTCGATAGGGGATTCACCTAACAGGTTCAAAACGGTATTGTAATAAGCCAGGTTGGCTTTGCGGCTTTCGAAAAGCACACCATCACAATCAAAGATAATGCCGCGGATGCCATTCATGATGTGCCCTTCAGGCGATACAGATAAATGCACCCGCCCAGTCCGAAGAGAATCATCGGCAGGGAAAGCAATTGCCCCATGGTTGCCCCCCCCCAGAGAAAGCCGAGCTGAGCATCTGGTTGACGCACAAACTCAACCAGGAAGCGAAACAGGCCATAACCTATAAAGAAACAGAAAAAGGGCAGACCTTCAGCAACTTTGCGACGATTCATCAGGTAAAGGATGATAGCAAGGACAAGTCCTTCCAGGACAGCCTCATAGAGCTGACTGGGGTGTCTCGGCAGTGGTCCGCCACCAGGAAAGACCATTCCCCACGGCAGGTCGGTTGTACGTCCCCACAACTCGCCATTGATAAAATTGCCAATCCGACCAAGGCCAAGGCCGATCGCCGAAGAGGCCACCAGAACGTCTCCGGTCAAGAGAATCGGCAGCTTTCGACGCCGGCAAAAAATCACAACTGCAACCACGACTCCAAGCAGGCCACCGTGGAAGCTCATACCGCCCTGCCATACGGCAAAAACTTCCAAAGGCCGCGACAAATATTGCGCAGGGTTGTAGAACAAGACGTAACCGAGGCGGCCACCGAGGACCACGCCAAGCACTCCGAAAAAAAGCAGATCGGAGACACCCTCCCTGGACAAGGCGAGATTGCGCAGACGTGACAGGTGTCCGATAAGGGCGTAGGAAGCACCAAAGCCAAGCAGATACATCAGTCCATACCAGCGAACGGACAGCGGTCCAACATGGAAAATAACCGGATCGATTTCAGGAAAAGTAATCATAATGGGGGATAGAATACCTTATACGTCAATGCCATTCAAGGAGCCATCGACATGTTGCAAAACAGTGGCAAAGTCGTTCGGTAAAGGCGCGGTAAATGTCATATTTCCGCCTGTTACAGGATGACAGAAGGACAGTTGTCGGGAATGCAGCATCTGGCGGGGAACATAAAGGTGATTAAACATTTGCGCGCCGCCGTAAGCCATGTCTCCCAGCAAAGGCAAACCCGCCTCAGAAAAATGAGCACGGATCTGGTGAGAACGGCCAGTTATCAATCGTACTTCGACAAGGCTGACCTGGCCGGTTGTATGAAGAAGACGATAATGCGTTTCTGCCGGTTTACCGCCTTTTGCCACATAGACCGTCAGGTTGGTTGATCGACGCCGCGCCAACGGGGAGCAGAAACGGCCCTGATCCTCGAGTGGCCGGCCCACAACCAATGCCCAGTAGACTTTTTCGATATCGCGCCCCAGAAACGCTTCGGTCAAATTTTTGTGTGCTCTTTGATGGATTGAGAAAACCATCACCCCTGATGTCTCCCGGTCCAGGCGTTGCATCATGCCAATGCTTGGACGGTGAGTTTTGCGATTCGGGTCAGTGAGCAGTGTCTGCAGTTCTGCATAGACAGTACCCTGGTAGCGGGACGGGGCAGGTTGAGTCGCCATCCCTGCTGGCTTATTCAGAACAATCAGATCCTGATCGCGATAAAGAATCTGCTCTTTATCCAGCTTCATCGATGCCAGTGGCTGGCTGTCGATAAACACCTCGACGCTGTCACCGGCCGAAACCATTTGGCTGCTGCAACGCACCCTTCTGCCTGCGACATGAACGCCGCCGATATCAACCAGACGTTTAGCCACACCTCGCGAAAAGTTATCACTGCAATCTGCCAGGTACTGGTCAAGACGCAAACCCGCGAACTTGTCGGCAACCGTAAAACGATAAGCCCCTGGGCGGGGAGGAGGATCTGAATTAGTCATGCAAAGAGACTCTGCCAGCGAATTTTAATAATTGCCATGGACATGCAGGCGCTGTGTAGCACAAAAGTCAGGAACGAAATGCTCGATTGTTGCAGGGGAATATTAGGGTCTTCTATTGACAGAACGAAGCCTTATGCTAGCATGAGTACTAAGCTCAACCAAGTTCTTTGACAACCTCTGGAATATGCGACGTGTTCCTGATGTGCTGACCAACTGAGCCATTTCTTGCCTGGATTCGGGTTGTGGTGAGCAAGCCCGCCCACGAGCGGGACGCCTGAAACGCCCACACTGGGTACTTTAGGATCTACAGGTTCCCACCAGGGAATAAATGTCGGTATTCCGGAGGTTGGCTTAATGCAGAGTTCGATCACGCATGCCGTGCTATCGTTATGAAATAAAGCGAGGCCCCGTTCAAGGAAACGGGGCCTCACGCGTTACTGACTATCAATTCCAGAGTTCAAGAAATGGTGCAAATCACAGAATGTTGACCCGTTCACGCAACTCTTTTCCGGTTTTGAAAAACGGCGTTTTTTTTGCCGAGATACTCACGATATCGCCGCTTTTCGGGTTGCGAGCCTCACGTGCTTCACGTTCACGAACGGTGAATGAACCAAAACCGCGTATCTCAACACGATCCCCTTCAACAAGAGCCTGACCGATACTGTCAAAGATAGAATTGACAATTAACTCAGCTTCACGCTTGTTGAGAACATCATTATCAATTGTCAGTTGTTCAACCAGTTCACTTTTCGTCATGACTAACCTCCTGATTAGTTACCATCCAGAAACTCCGGACAACATTGGCACTGTTTTCGATCTGAAACGAGCAATTTTTCGCAAGGTCAAGGAAATCAAGGATTTGAGCGGAGGCGTAGCCCTTTACGCCGCACAATCACATCCGCCGATTGACGCAGAGATTGCGGTTAAGGGCCGTTTCCAGACGAAAACTAATTAAATCCTCGCCAAAGATATTGCAAACCAACGGTACGTTGTTTCTGTAAAGCAAATTGAAGTCGATTTAACGTCTCTTCAATGAGCAGGTCTATCAGCCTCGGCTTTTTGCCCGGGGGGTAAACAACTTTGGGCTCACCATCGATACCAGCCAGTTGTGCAGCGCGCTTGATGGCAACCTCAAGGTTGCCCATACCGTCGACCAGCCCCATCTCCATCGCTCTGCGGCCTGAGAAAACGCGACCATCGGCGATTGAACGGATTATAGCTTCATCAATGTTTCGACCTTCTGCAACCGATTGTACAAACTGGCTGTGAATGTCGTCAATCAGGTTCTGGAGAATCTCACGCTCAGTGACCGTCATTTCCCTTGTTGGCGAGCCGATGTCTTTGTACTCGCCACTTTTGACAACCACGCTGTTCAGACCAATCTTGTCCAGAAGCTCCTGGAAATTGGTGAACTCCATAATAACGCCGATACTGCCGATGATGGTCCCTGGATTGGCAATAATTTCACGGGCAGAAGCGGCAATATAATAACCACCGGATGCAGCAACAGACCCCATGGAAACGACGACAGGCTTTAATGCATCAACAGCCTTGACTTCGTCGTGAATCTCCTGTGAGGGGCCTACCCCTCCTCCGGGAGAGTCAATGCGCAAGACAAGGGCCTTAACGCTGTCGTTATCTCGAAAATCGTGGAGTTGCTCGATGACCTGCTTGGAATCAGCAATGACCCCGTAGACTTCAACAACACCGACCTTGTTGCCGATAGCAAAATTAGCGGGCTGTCCCAGAAAACTGGCTACGGTCACAGCCAGGGCCAGGAAAACGACAAAGAGGCCTGCCAACAGGGCTGAAGCTAATAGAAACGGTCGTTTCTTCATGGTTTTCCAAAAAAAAGCGCGTTTTCATACATAATGAAAACGCGCTGCAGGTTGTTGATAAAATTATTCGACAGGCTCCTCGCCGTTGCGATCCATAGCTCCCTGAAGCAGAGCGCCGAGGTTTGAGGTTGCCTGTTTCTGTGCACCGAGGAATTCCTGAACCTCGGCTTTCTCTTTGTGGTGAGTCAGTTGCTTGACTGAAAGTGCAATCTTGCGATCGACAATGTCGACATTCAAAACGGCAGCTTCAAACTCGTCGCCGACACTGGCAAAGTCCTTGGGACTCTCCACTTTTTCCTGACTCAGCTCAGAGACATGAATCAAGCCTTCGATGCCTTCTTCGATTTCCAGGAAGACGCCGAAGTCAGTCACTGAAGTTGCCTTGCCGCGCACAATTGTGCCGGGGGCGTATTTGACGGGAATCGCTTCCCATGGGTCAGGAGTCAACTGTTTGAGGCCGAGAGAAAAGCGTTCGTTTTCACGGTCGATATTCAGGACAACGGCCTTAACGGTATCACCCTTTTTGAATATTTCTGAAGGATGTTTGACGCGTTTCGTCCAGGAGAGATCAGAGATATGCACCAGGCCGTCGATTCCTTCATCAACGCCAACGAATACACCGAAATCGGTGATATTCTTGACTTGGCCCTCAATAATGGTGCCGACCGGGAATTTCTCACCGATCACTTCCCATGGATTCGGCTCAATCTGCTTCAGGCCAAGTGAGATGCGGCGATTGGGGATATCCAGAGCCAACACCAGCGTCTCAACTTCATCACCAACGGTAAGAAGTTTGTTGGGGTGCTTGATGCGCTTCGTCCAACTCATCTCAGAAACATGAATCAAACCTTCAACACCATCTTCCAGCTCAATAAATGCGCCGTAGTCGGTCAAGCTGACAACCTTGCCCTGGACCCTGGCACCAACCGGGTAAGCACTTTCAACTTCCAGCCATGGATCGGGTGTGATCTGCTTCAGGCCGAGGGAGACGCGCTCACGTTCGCGGTCATATTTAAGAATCTTGACTTTGATCTTTTCGCCGACAGAGAGCACATCGGAGGGATGGTTGACCCGGCCCCATGACATGTCTGTAATGTGCAGCAGTCCATCAATACCGCCGAGATCAATAAAGGAGCCATAATCTGTCAGGTTTTTAACAATGCCCTCAACAACCTGTCCTTCAGTCAGCGTTTCCAGGGTATCGGTACGCATATTTTCCCGCTGCTCTTCGAGAAGAACCCGCCGGGAAAGGACGATATTGCCACGACGCTTATTCAGCTTGATGATTTTGAAATCGAAGGTCGCACCAAGCAGCTTTTCCAGGTTGCGGACCGGACGAAGATCAACCTGAGATCCTGGCAGAAAGGCATTGATGCCTATATCGACAGTCAGGCCGCCTTTGATGCGCCCGACAATCTTGCCCTCGACCACGGCACCCTCTTCGAGAGATCCCCAGATTTTCTGGCGATCGGCTTTTTCCTTGGAGAGCCCGATCTGGCCGCTGTCGTTCTCGCGGCGTTCAAAGAGGACATCCACTTCATCACCGACTTTTACATCGATTTTGCCTTGCTCATCCTTGAACTCGGCGAGAGGGATAATCCCTTCTGATTTGTAGCCAACGTCGACAACCACATGGTCATCAGTGACTTGTACTACTGTGCCGCGGACAACGTCTCCAACATTCAGTTCTTGCATGCTGTCTTCGAACATGGATTCAAAGGATTGCTCCATGTCCATTGCTTCTTCGTTGTCCATCTCTTCTGTTTCGTCGTTGAATTTGTCGTTACTTTCCACCATTCACTCGTTACCCCCTAACAATTTCCACCGTAAAAACGGTGGTATGGCTCTTAGGCCATGGTCGGCGAAGATATCACAAGCACCTGGGAAACTCAAACTATTATTTTCCCTAGCACAATGATCCTCGCTATAACTTCATCAATCAGCCAGCGCGGGGTTGATGCACCTGCGGTTACGCCCACTTTCGTCACGCCGTCAAACCAGCCAGGATGGATTTCTTCCGTCGTCTCGATATGCCAGGTTTGCAGCTGTATTTCCCGGCAAATACTCGCCAGTCGCGAAGTGTTGGCACTGGCATGTCCACCGATCACAATCATCAGGTCAACCGATCGAGCAATCTCCCGGGCCTCGTTCTGACGCACAGAAGTTGCATCGCAAATCGTGTTAAATACGCGCAGTTCCTGACTTTTCGTCAGACAGACTTCCATAATATCCTTGAGGTTTTCATAAAGCTGGGTGGTTTGTGCCACTATGCCGACCTTCTTCATGCGCGGCAGTGCAAGAGCCTGTTCAGCATCGGCAACAACGTGAATCACGGTTTCGCCTGAATAGGAGACAATCCCCTGGACCTCGGGATGCTCCAGCTCGCCGACGATGACAACCGTATAACCCTCTTCGCTGAGCCCGGCCGCATATTCTTGAGCTTTTTTTACGAATGGACAGGTAGCGTCGACGATCGTCAGGTTTTTCTCCTGAATCCTGTTCATCTCTTCCAGGGTCACGCCGTGGGAACGAACGATGACAGAACCTGGCGGGATATCCTCCACATCAGTGACAACCGTAACGCCCTGCTCTGCCAATCGTTTGACTACTTGCGGTGAATGAATGACCGGACCGAGAGAACAGATGTGTTCATGCTCGGCGGCTGCCTCAAAAGCCATCTGAGTGGCACGTCTGACACCGAAACAAAAACCTGCGCTTTTGGCAAGAACAATTTCCATTTTTCAATCCGACAAGTTTTTTTCGCAAGAGCGACGGTAATTGGCAACCGCAGAGAACATGCGTTCGAGAACCTGTGAAATCTCCAGCTCCGTGGTATCTATAACGACAGCATCGTCAGCCTGCCGCAAGGGGGACGTTGTGCGACTGGTGTCCGCGGCATCACGCGCTTCAACCTCGGCGACAGTGCGGGCCAAATCAACAGCAACTCTCTTCGCCTGAAGTTCCAAAAAACGCCTTTTTCCACGTACTTCTGCCGAAGCCTTGAGAAAAAACTTTACATCCGCATGAGGAAAGACGACCGTGCCTATATCACGCCCCTCCAGAACCACCCCCCCCCTGGCGCCCAGCTGGCGCTGCCGGGCAACCATGGACTGTCGCACATCCGGGCAGGCGGCAACCGCCGCCGTCAGGAGACTGATCTCCGGTGAACGTATCTCTGGTGAGACATTTTCACCATTCAACAGTACCTGTTCATCGCCGTTATCGCGGGCAAACTCAATAACAATTTCATCACAGAGCTGGCGCAGCGCATCATGATCATTGGCCTCGATCCCCTTGCGCAAAGCAGCCAGGGCCACGCAACGGTACATAGCCCCCGTATCCAGATTGAGATAACCAAGTTCGTGGGAGAGAACCTTGCTCAAGGTACTTTTACCAACCCCGGAAGGACCATCTATGGCGATAATAAGTTTTTTCATAAAATTACAAGGCTCGCGACGCGAAACAATTAGAAGTAACTATTCAGCTCCCTTACTCAACGGCACAGCATGTGGGCTGCAGTTGTTGTTTGCGGGAAGTTAAGTGACAACGTTGGACGCAGGCAATGGCTGCAGGCCACATGCATTCACCGATGTGCTGAATAGCTACGGGAAAAAGCCAAAAATCGGAGCAAGGTTTGCTTTCCGCAACGCCCTTCCGCTAGCCGCCACGAACCTTCTCAAGCAGCGCCCAGAATCCGGGGAATGACGTTTCCGTGCATGCGGTATCTTCAATCGTGACATCCCCTCTGGCCGAAAGCGCGGCGACGGCCATGCTCATGGCGATACGGTGGTCGCCGTGGGAGGACACCGTGCCTTTCTTGAATTGTTCGATTCCGCTAATAACCATACCATCGGGACGAGCTTCAACCTGGGCTCCGAGCTTGCCTAATTCACTGACCATGGCGGCGATGCGGTCGGTTTCCTTGACGCGCAACTCTTCTGCATCAGTGATGGTTGTGGTCCCTTCTGCAAGAGCCGCAGCAACGCTGATCGCAGGAAATTCATCGATGGCCCGGGGCACCAGGTCTCCGCCGATTTTGATCCCCTTGAGTCGGCTGTATCGGACCAGGACATCGGCCACCGGTTCGCCGGAGTGCTCTCTGATGTTGAGGAGTTCAAGCTGCCCTCCCATGGCTGTCAGTATATCAACAATGCCGCTGCGGGTCGGATTGATGCCGACGTTGCGAATCAGGATCTCGGCACCAGGTGTTACCAGACCGGCAACCATGAAGAATGCCGCAGAAGAGATATCACCAGGGACCATAACCTTCTGAGCTAGCAGTCGTGGCCTGCCGACCAGGCTGACTCCACCTGCAAAGGTTTGGACATCCGCACCGAAACAGGTCAGCATGCGCTCACTGTGGTCACGTGACAGATGCGGCTCAGTCACTCTGGTTTCGCCGGCGACGTAAAGTCCGGCCAACAGCACGGCTGACTTGATCTGAGCGCTTGCTACGGGAGAGGCATAGCTGATCGGTTTGAGTGAACCACCCTGGATCGCCAAAGGCGCTCGTTCACCGCCATAACGACCCCAGATGCGGGCCCCCATGCCGGTAAGCGGCGTCACCACCCGCTTCATCGGCCTGCGCCGCAGGTACTTGTCTCCGCTCAGCACGGAAAAGAAATTCTGCCCCGCCAGCAGACCGCACATCAGGCGCATGGTGGTTCCTGAGTTGCCGCAATCAAGGACATCGCCCGGCTCCGCAAGGCCATCGAGACCAACCCCGTCTATCTCAAGAGCGTCTGATCCTGCCTGGCGAATGGTGACCCCCATGGCTTCAAAAATTTTCCAGGTGGAAAGGTTGTCTTCACCCATGAGGAAGCCACTCACCCGGGTCGTGCCTTCGGCCAGTGAGCCAAGCATGATCGAACGGTGAGAAATGGATTTGTCTCCGGGCACGGAAATTTCTCCACGCAGGAATTTGGCCGGCGACACGATTCTGGTCTGAAAGGGTTGGTTGCTCATCTGTTTTTCAACTCGCAGTTATCAGTTATCATCCTGGGGACAGTCCCCTGAATCCTTCAGCCTCACACTCTTCCTTCCCGTGTGCCACAGCCGGAGCCGAAAGGATTAACGGCGATCAGCAGGGCGAACTGTCTGAGCGCAGCGAGTTTTCGCACTGCCGCCGTTAATCCTCTTCGGCGCAGGGAACCCGCGCAGCGGGCAAGGCTTCGGGGGCCCTTTTTCTGCTTACTCTTTTTGGGCAAGCAAACAGAGTAAGGCGACGGGCGGGGGCGCAACCCCGCGGTCTTGATTGGTTTGTGATCTTGCTTATTCTTCCCTGGGGACAGTCCCCGTTCGGAAACAGCCTCTAGCCTCAAGCCTCAAGCCTCAAGCCTCAAGCCTCCAGCCTCCAGCCTCCAGCCTCCAGCCTCCAGCCCTTAGAGGATTTCGTCACGACTCTGCTTGGAACGTCGGAAAAATTCGAAGAGACGTTCACCCGAACCGATGGCAACGTCTTCTTTGAGTTCTGCGAAGAAGATTTCAAACTGCTCCATCATTTCGAGCAACGCCTCCCGGTTGGTCAGGGCAATATCCCGCCACATGGTCGGATCTGAAGAGGCAATGCGGGTAAAGTCACGAAAGCCGCCGGCGGAGTACTCCAGGACATTTTCATCATAACGGTCATAAGCGCCAACGGCATTCACCAGTGCATAGGCGACCATGTGCGGCAGATGACTGATCGCCGCGAGCACCCGGTCGTGCTTGTCGACTGCCATGACCACCACCTGGCTGCCGACGATTTGCCACATATGGCGGATACGCTCCAGGGCTTCATCGGCGGTCCTCTCTGTCGGAGTCAGGATGCAGCGGCGATCGCGGTAGAGCGTGGCAAAGGCAGCTTCTGCGCCACTGTTCTCGGTTCCGGCAATCGGGTGTCCGGGAACGAAATGAACATCGTCACGCAAATGTGGCTCAATAGCATCGATAACCGCCTGCTTGACGCTGCCGCCATCGGTTATGATCGCCCCGGCTTTGAGATGCGGCATGGCCTGTTCGGCCACATCGCCGAGAGATTGCACCGGCGTTGCCAGGAAAACCACATCGGCGTCGGCGACGCCTTCAGCCAGGCTCTGGGTAAAGCTGTCAACCAACCCGAGCTTGAATGCGGTTTCAAGATTTGACAACCCCCGCCCGATACCGGCCACATGACCGACCACGCCAGCCTCTTTCAGGGCCAGTGCCAGCGAACCGCCAATCAAGCCGACGCCGACAACCGCAAGCTTGTTTATGTAGAATTTTGTCATGGTCATATCAGCTTGTTCAAGGTTTTCTCTTTACGCGCCAGTCGCCTTGTGCTCAGGATTACCGGGCCTTCGGGTATGAGCCGAGCACCTTGAGAAACTGGCAGAGCGATCGCAGTTCCTCAACAGCCTCGGCAATCCGCTGATCCTTGATATGGCCAACCATGTCAAGAAAAAAAATGTATTCCCACGCCTTGCCCTTGGTCGGACGGCTCTCGATCTTGGCCAGGTTGATGTCGCGCTTACTGAAGGGTTCCAGCATATGATAAAGAATCCCGGCCTGGTCCTTGACACTGAACATGATCGATGTCTTGTCATTGCCACTCGGCCCTTGCATTTCACTGCCGATAATCAGGAAGCGTGTAAAATTATTCGGGTTGTCCTCAATTTTATGTTTGACCACCCGCAGGCCATACAGCGAGGCAGCCGATTCACTGGCAATTGCGGCGACGCTGGCATCCTCTGCAGACTGCTGAGCTGCAGATGCCGTGCTCGATGCATCAACCAAAGGGATATCAGGGAGATTTTCCTCCAGCCAGGACCGGCACTGGCCAATCGCCTGAGGGTGTGAAATCACCGTGCGGATATCACTGATCTGTCCGGAAAGGTTCAGCAGGTCATGGGAAACCGGCAGAAGAATCTCTGCGATGATCTTGAGATCCGAGGACATGAACATGTCGAGCGTATGAGAAACCACACCCTCGTTGGAATTCTCCACGGGAACCACACCGTAGCTGGCCCTGCCCCGGCTGACTTCATCAAAAATCGACGAGATGCTTTTCAGCGGAACGAGCTGGGCGGAAAGACCGAACTGCTGCATGGCGGCAACGTGGGTGTAGGTAGCCTGAGGGCCGAGGAACGCCACTTTGATCGGTTGCTCCAATGACAGGGAAGCTGAAATGATCTCCCGGAAGACCCGGCGGATTCCCTCATCGGAAAAAGGGCCTGGATTCCTTGTAATCAGACGATCATAAATCGCTTTCTCGCGACTTGGCACATAGTATTCGCCATGGCTCTTCTGTTTGGTTTTGCCAACCTCAACGACGATTTCAGCGCGACGGTTGAGTATCTCGAGAATCTGATCATCGAGAGCATCAATCTGCAGGCGGAACCCCTGCAATTTCTTTTCGTCCATGAAGTCTGTCCTTTCCTGCCATTTAAGAATTGTGAATTTATCTCATGAGACATCAAAAAGCAAGCAGACGCACCCTGCAACACAGCTTGACCAACGCCGAAGGGACAGCTAAACTCGCAGCTCAGATTTTCAGACCTGAAAACAATTTTTTAAGGAGTTCACCGATGACCGTCGCCGACAAGGTCCGCAGTGCTATTGAGCGCTCTTCCTGGATTCGCCGCATGTTCGAGGAGGGAGCCGTTCTGATTGCCGAACACGGCGCTGAGCATGTTTACGACTTCACCCTCGGCAATCCGTCGGTGGAGCCGCCGGCCGCTTTCCATCGCGAATTGCTCCGCATCGCCGAGCAACCCGACGTCGGCATGCATCGCTACATGAACAACGCCGGGTACCTGCAGACAAGGAACGCCGTCGCCGAACATATTGCCGAGAACTCCAGCGTACCGGTCAAGGCCAACCACATCGTAATGACCTGCGGTGCAGGCGGCGCACTCAACATCGCTTTAAAAACGATTCTCAATCCCGGTGAAGAAGTAATTATTCTGACGCCTTTTTTCGTCGAATATAAATTCTACGCCGACAACCATGGCGGAGTGACCACCGAAGTCTGGACGGACCCGGAAACCTTCCAGCCGGACATTGACGCCATTGAGGCTGCGATTACCAACAACACCCGGGCTGTGATCATCAATTCTCCAAACAATCCGACTGGAGCGGTCTACAGTGCGGAAACGCTTGCAGCCCTGGGGCAGATGATCGAACGCAAGCAGGCGGAGCTTGGCAGGAGCCTTTATGTCATCTCCGACGAGCCGTATGCGCGGCTGGCATTCGATGGCAACAGCGTACCACCTGTCTTCAAATATATCCGCAACGCCATCCTGGTGACCTCGCACTCCAAGGACCTTGCCCTGCCAGGAGAGCGGATCGGCTACCTGGCCGCCAACCCGGCCATGGACGACGTTGCCCTGTTCATGGAAGGGGCAATTTTCTGCAACCGTGTGCTTGGTTTTGTCAACGCTCCGGCCCTGATGCAGCGACTGGTTGCCGTTCTGCAACGAGAGAGCGTCGATATCAGCGAGTACCAGGCAAAACGAGACCTGCTCTATGACCACCTGACCGGACTCGGCTTTACCATGGTAAAACCCGGGGGGGGGTTTTATTTCTTTCCCAAATCGCCCCTCGCCGACGATGTCGAATTTGTGCGCCGTGCGCAGCAGTACAACATCCTGCTCGTCCCCGGATCCGGCTTCGGTGCTCCCGGTTATTTCCGCATCGCTTACTGCGTTGACATGGGTATCATCGAGCGCAGCCTGCCGGCGTGGGAAAAGTTGGCGAAGGACCTGGGGATGTGAACAGAGAAAAGTGCAGCGTGAATTGCAAAAGGTCCAAATAAAAGCGGGGACATCAGCCAACCTGTCCCCGCTTTTATGACTAATAACGGCGATTTTCAGTGTTTGACGATTTTCACCCCTCGTTACCGGGTCTAACGTCCTTGACCCTTAACTGCACCGTCTCGCGACCACGATAGACATTAATCTCGGGTGTTACCAGCAGGTCAATATTCCCGAGGAATTCCTCACGACGTTCGAGCATGCCAAAAGCAATGGCCGGGTGGCTGAAGGCACCCTGACAAGCGGTAAAGCGCAGATGGTTGTCTCCTGCTGCCTGTACCTGCATGGCACGCACTGATTCAACAACCAGTAAAGGTTCCGGATTACCCATGCCAAAAGGAGCCAGGTTTTCCATCTGTCGAAGTGCCTCGAGATCGATTTCCTCCAGCAGGAGCACACCGTCATGACGCAGTTTCGGTATCAAATCATCGTCGGATAATTCTGCCCTGGCATGAGCTTCAAATGCCGCAGAAAAGTCAGCCAGCTGGTCTTTGCGCAGACTCATTCCCGCTGCCATTTCGTGGCCGCCGAATGCCAGGAGATGAGCAGCGCAAGACTGCAGTCCCCGGTAGAGGTGGTAGCCGCGGATTGAGCGTGCCGAACCCTTGCCGCTGTCGCCAGCCAAAGCAATCATCACGGTTGGTCGGCAGTAACGTTCAACCAGTCGGCTGGCAACGATGCCAATCACACCTGGATGCCAACCTTCACCGCTAAGAACGATCGCGTGTGTGTGTTCCTCCGAAAATCCTGCAACAGCAACCTCGGCCTCTTGTAAGGTTTGCTTTTCCAGATTCTGACGCTCTCGATTGCATTGATCCAGATAGCGTGCCGTGTTCAAGGCTCGGACCATATCCTGTTCCAGGAGCAACTCGACACCGAGACCGGCATCTTCCATGCGCCCTGCAGCATTCAGGCGAGGCGCCAGTTGAAAACCGACCACCCCGGAACTCACCGCCTTGACCCCTGCCACCTGCTTCAGAGCTCTGATACCCACACGATGATCAGTATCCAGGAGTGCCAGGCCGTAACGGGCCAGGGTGCGATTGACCCCCTGCAGAGGGACCAGATCGGCAATGGTCCCCAGCGCCACCAGATCCAGATACTGACGCAGATCAGGCTCTGTACGATCAGCGAACCAGCCGGTATCACGCAAACGTTTACGCAAGGCAACCAGCAGGAAAAATGCCACGCCGACACCGGCCAGGCTTTGAAAAGGGAATTTCGAGTCCTGCCGTTGCGGATTTACCACGGCGAAAGCGTCCGGCAAAGCAGCCGGTGGCTGGTGATGATCGGTTATGATCAGATCGATACCGAGTTCTTTGGCCAGAACTGCTTCGACATGAGCCGTTACGCCACAGTCAACGGAGACGACAACCCGCGTCCCCTGCCCGGCAGCTTCCTGCATAGCCTCAGCCGAAAGACCGTAGCCGTCACGCAAACGCAATGGGATGTGATACGCAAGTTCACGACCACCAAGTGCACGCAACCCTGCAAAAAGCAGGACAGTCCCTGTGATGCCGTCGACATCATAGTCGCCATGAACGGCTATCTTGTCGCCATTTTCAAGCGCCGCATGCAGACGGCTAACGGCGATGTCCATATCCGGCAGCAAAAAGGGATCAGGAAGATCTGTGAGCCGCGCAGTCAGAAACTGGCGTGCCGATTCAAGGGAATGATCCCGGCCGATCAACAACCGCGCGACAACCGGCGTCAGCTGCAATTGCTCGTGAAACACAGTGAAGGCTGAGCGATCAGACGATTCATTGCGCGGCACCCAAAGGCGCCCGATTAAAGGTTCCACGACAAACCTGACAGGGGTGGCAGGGCTGAACGCTCAGTCTGCACAAAAGAAACCGGGCCGAAGCTGGCTTCGGCCCGGCTCGGACGTGGCATTACTGTTTAACCGAAGGTTGACTGCGCAAGAACTCAAGATCCTGGCGGACCCGATCCGAGCCGGGTCCGGCCGGACTGATTTCCAGGAAACGCGTCCATGCTTCCTGGGCTTTGGGAAAATCCTGCAAATCATAGCGATAGACAATGCCAAGGTTATAAACGCTTGTGGCATGAGTCGGGTCGACTTCATTGGCTTTTTTAAAGTTTGCAATAGCCCGATCAAACCATCCAAGTTGTTTGAACATCACCCCCTGGTCGGTGAGAACGTCCGGAGAGTTTGGCTGAAGTTCGAGGGCCTTGTCGTAAGCTTCGATCGAATCCATAAACTGGTTGCTGTCAAAATACTCGTTGCCGAGAGCGACCCATGCCTGGAAGTTAGCTGGATCAGCCGTGACGATATTTTTCAGCTCGGCGATTTTCTGCTGCAGGTTCACGGTTGGAGCCGGTCCGGAAGGAGAACCAGAAGCTACCGGGGCTGTCGGCCCGGTGCTTTTGTGACCTGCGATAAAACCTATGAGGCTGCCCACGATCAGTGTCACAACGGCAATCAGCAGGGTTTCTTTTTTCATCTGGAGCTCCCTTCAGGAACCGCTGTTTTCTGCCCCCGCGAACGATAATCCTGCCAGAAGATCAGTACCGGACTGGCGACGAAAATTGACGAGTAGGTACCAACCATAATCCCTACCAGCATGGCAAAGGCGAAGTTATGAATCACGCCGCCACCGAAAATAAAAAGAGCCGCCACAACCAGCAAAGTCGTCCCGGAAGTCAGCAAGGTTCGTGACAAAGTCTCGTTGATGGAGCGATTGACAACCGTGTTAAAACCCTGCTTCTTATGCTTGCCATAATTTTCACGAATCCGGTCATAAACGATAATTGTATCGTTTAACGAGTAGCCGATGATTGCCAGGAAAGCAGCGATAATCGGCAGATCGATTTCTCGGCCGGTAATGGAAAATGCGCCGAGGGTGATCAGCACGTCGTGCAACAGGGCGACAACAGCACCAACCGCAAAACGCAGTTCAAACCGCCAGGAGATATAGATCAGAATGCCGATCATGGCGTAGACAAGTGAAAGGATGCCTTTCTCACGCAGGTCTTTGCCGACCTGTGGTCCGACCATTTCCACCCGGCGCAGATCAACATTCCCAACTCCATAGGTCGCATTGAGGTTCCCGGAAATTATCTTGGAAAGATCCGTCTCCTTGGTACTTTCCTCAACACGGATCAGAAATTCGTTGGGGTCATCACCAAAACGCTGGACGACCACTGAACCGAGATCCAGTGGGGCAAGGCTGTCCTTGATTTTGGCTGCATCTGTGTCCAGGTTAAACTTGACCTGCACCAGGTTGCCTCCGACAAAGTCGATGCCGTAATTTGGGCCGCCATTGATCACCAGCGAAACAATGCCCAGCAGGATGACAACGCCTGACAGGATCAGGGCAAGTTTGCGCTTGCCGACAAAATCGATATTGATATCATGCTTGATAATCTGCATTGAGAGCTCCTAGATACTCAAACGGTCCACTTTACCGCGCGACAGGTACAGGTCGAAAATCAGGCGCGACACGATAACAGCGGTAAAGAGTGAAGAGATGATGCCCACCGATAATGTAACGGCGAACCCCTTGACCGGGCCAGTGCCGAACTGAAACAACACCAGGGCGGCGATCAGTGTCGTGACATTTGCATCGATAATTGTCAACTTCGCTTTTTCGAAGCCGGCTTCGAGAGCGGCTTTTGCAGTCCGTCCCAAACGTATTTCTTCGCGGATACGTTCAAAGATCAGGACATTGGCATCAACCGCCATACCGATAGTCAGAACAATACCTGCTATCCCTGGCAGGGTCAGGGTTGCACCGAGAATCGACAATATGGCCATGATCAAGATCAAGTTCAGAACCAGAACAATATTGGCCACCAGTCCGGACAACTTGTAGTAGATCAACATGGCCACCATCACCAGTAGACCGCCGATCAGCACAGAAATGATGCCCTGGTTGATTGAGTCCTGGCCCAGTGACGGCCCAACGGTACGGTTCTCGAGGATTTCAACCGGTGCCGGCAGAGAACCGGCACGCAGGATAATCGACAGGTCCGTCGCCTCCTGCTCAGTAAAGCTGCCGCTGATCTGGGCGCTGCCGCCGGAGATGCGTTCGCGGATAACCGGAGCCGAGTAGACAGTGTCATCAAGAACGATTGCCATGCGCTTGCCGACATTGGCCCCGGTAATCTGGTCAAAACGCTTGGCACCAACCGCATTGAAGTCGATGGCCACATAAGAGTCATTAAACCGACTGTCAATCCGCACCTGGGCATCGGCGAGCAGATCTCCGGTCATAATGGTTTTGTCCTCGACCACAATTGGAATCTCTGAGGTTGCTCCAGTGCGCGGATCAACGCGGCGTTCGTAGAGGAGTTGCCCCCCCGGTGGCAATTTGCCGGCAACCGCATCCTGCGGGTTGGCACTCTCCATCACCATTTTGAACTCCAGGCGCGCCGTTTTGCCGAGCAGGTCGATAGCGCGTTGCGGATCCTTGACACCCGGCAACTGAATCAGAATGCGATTACCCTCCTGACGCTGCAGGGTCGGTTCACTGACGCCGAACTGGTCGATACGGTTGCGCAAAGTTTCGAGTGCCTGACGAACGGCATATTCGCGCACAGCAACGATTTCACTGTCGCTCATGCGGTAATTCTTCTGGACATAGCCGCCTTCGGTCGTGAAGGTCATAGCTTCAAGATTGGGAAACGACTCAGCCATTATGGCATCTGCCTTGTTTCCGGTTTCCTCGTCATACACAGTAATAACAACGCGATTGCCGGAAGCTCGGTCAATGCGCTTGAAAATGATGTCTTTTTCACGCAGCAGCACTTCGGTTTGGTCGACAACCGAATCAAGACGGCTTTCCACGGCTTTCTCGGCATCGACGCCGAGCACCAGGTGCATGCCGCCCTGCAGGTCCAGTCCAAGGTGAATCGGATCAAAGGCCTTGCGCCACCAGTCCGGCAGGCTGCTGCCGACGAGTGTAGGACCAAGCGAAACCAGAGCCAGCACGAGGCAGCCCAACACCAGGCCGGTCCGAATCTTAAGACTATTGGACATTCTGTTGCATCTCCTTTCAACCGGTCCGCCGAAGTCGGACCGTCATCTTCTCACCAGTATTCATGGGAAACAGTCTCGTCCCGCACTCTGATCTTGCGAAAGAAACCGCTTCTCATAGGTAAATTCTGCTCTGTCCATTCGGTTATCCGGATGAACCCGAAGCTGTCTCGTTACTCTTCCAGCTGCTCGGTCTTGGTGCCGACAACCGCACTTCGGTTGATCTTGATGCGGACGTTGCTGGCAATTTCCATGGTCACAAGCGTATCCTGAAGTGAGACAACCTTTCCATGAATCCCCCCGGCCGTGACCACCTGATCACCTGCTTTAAGGTTTTCAATCAACGTCTTGTGCTGCTTGGCGCGCTTCTGCTGCGGGCGAATCAGCAAGAGGTAGAAGATCGCAAACATAATAACCAGCATGACGATCCCTTCCATCCCGGAACCTCCTGCCTCTTGTCCGGCACCACCGGCCATTGCATATGCATTCGTTGCAAACATGATTTTTTCCTCCTTGTATCAGATATTTAAAGATTTGGTTCCGTCATATGGAACCGGTGAGAGCCTCAGGCTTCACCGGCTGAAGTTCGCTTTTGGTAAAACTTTTCGCGAAATGCCTTGAACATACCAGCAGAGATCGCATCCCTCATCTCTTGCATGAGTTGCAGATAGTAATACAAGTTGTGGGTAGTATTCAATACCGATGCGAGGATTTCGTTACTTTGATACAGATGACGCAAATATGCACGGCTGTAGTTGCAGCAGACATAGCAGGAGCACTCAGGATCAATCGGCATTTCATCTTCGATAAACCGGGCTTGTTTGATGCTGATTTTGCCAAAGCAGGTAAAGAGCACCCCATTTCGCGCATTGCGCGTCGGCATGACGCAATCGAACATGTCAGCACCCCGGGAAACCGCTTCTACCATGTTTTCGGGTGTCCCGACGCCCATAACATAACGGGGCCTGTCCTGTGGCAGCAGCGGCAGCGACCAATCCATGACTTGATACATGACATCCGCTGATTCGCCTACGGAAAGTCCACCCAGGGCATAGCCGTCAAAGCCGGTCTCGAGCAAATTCTCTATACTCTGCTGTCGCAGCTGTTTTTCCATTCCGCCCTGCACAATACCGAACAGCGCAGCACTATCATCAGTGCGGGCTGTTTTGCAACGCGCGGCCCAACGGCTGGAGCGGGCCGTTGATTCGGCAACATATGCGCGCGTAGCAGGATGGGGAATGCACTCATCAAACACCATCATAATATCGGAACCCAGCGCTTCCTGGACAGCAATAGACAGTTCCGGAGTCAGCATATGGGCGCTTCCGTCAAGATGAGACTGGAAGCGTACACCTTCTTCGTCTATTTTGCGCAGAGCCCCGAGACTGAAAACCTGGAAGCCGCCACTATCAGTAAGGATTGGTCGATCCCAATGCATAAAACGATGCAGACCGCCGAGGCGCGCCAGGCGTTCATGCCCGGGGCGCAGGTAAAGATGGTAGGTGTTGCCTAGGATAATCTGGGTACCGATCTCTTTGAGTTGTTCGGGAAGCATTCCCTTGACTGTTCCCTGCGTACCAACAGGCATGAAGGCCGGTGTCTCGATCACCCCTCTGCGCGTGTGCAATGTCCCGCGACGCGCTTGCGTATCCGGACACACTTTCAGCAGTCCGAATTGCGTCAGCCCGGCATGCGGCAACCCTTGGTGTATTTTCCCCTCACCCCTCACTTCTCACTCCTCACTCCTCACTCCTCACTTCTCACTTCTCACTTCTCACTTCTCACTTCTCACTGCTGGTTATTCAATCAGCATGCAGTCGCCGTAGCTGAAAAAACGATAACCGCGATCAACGGCCTGCCGGTAGGACTGGAGAATAAAATCTCGTCCGGCAAAAGCAGAGACCAGCACAAGCAGCGTGGACCTGGGCAGGTGGAAGTTGGTGATCAGGGCATCGACCATGCGAAACCTGAATCCCGGCACGATAAAAAGGTCTGTTTCACCCTGACCGGCCTGCAGAGAACCTTGATCATTGACTGCATGCTCGAGGGTTCGCGTCACTGTCGTCCCTATTGCGACGACACGACGTCCATCAGCACGCGCAGTATTGATCTGTTCGGCACTCGCCTGCGGAATCTCGTAGACTTCCGTATGCATGCGATGATCAAGCAGGTTCTCAGTTCGCACCGGCAAGAAGGTTCCCGGGCCGACATGCAGGGTAACACCACAGACATCGACATTGCGCGCAGCTAATGCGGCAAAAATCTCTTTGGTAAAATGCAACCCTGCAGTCGGTGCGGCCACTGCACCGGGATTGTTGGCAAACACCGTCTGGTAACGATCTTTGTCAAAATCATGGTCTTCTCGGCGGATGTACGGAGGCAAAGGCATATGACCGGCCAGTTCCAGCGTCTTAAAAAAATCACCTGGACACAAGAAGCGGACCTGCCTGTGTTCATTATCCTTTGCGTCAATGACTTCACCGCAGATCCCCTCCGGGAATTCCAGCAAACTGCCAACCCGTAACGGTTTGGAACTGCGCGTCATGCAACTCCAGACATTTTGTGAAGCATCACTCTGGCGAACCAGCAGCACCTCCACCTGCCCGCCGCTCTGTTTCTTGCCAAGCAGTCGAGCCGGCAACACCTTGGTTTCATTGCGCACCAGGAGATCACCATCCCGAAGAAGCGCTGGCAGCGAGGTGAATTGGGCGTGTGCAACCGTCTCACGCTCCCTGTTAAGCAAAAGCAGACGTGAAGCAGAGCGATCGCCAAGAGGCAGCTGGGCAATCAACTCCGGCGGCAGAGCATAATCATATTCAGCTAATTGCATATGACATTTGTCTTATTAGTAGTTGTACACATAAATATCAGTGGGACTTGATCAGGTAGACGAGGAATAGGCCAGCCAGCATGAAAACCAGGCCGATGCAGCGCAGTGTGAGATCAGTCATTCGGGAGAGTTCAATCAGCATGCGTTTGGTAGCGCGCGGTGAAAGAAACCATGGAATACCCTCAACGATCAGGACAAAACCGAGCACAACGACCAGGGATTCAGGAAACATCAACAGAAGACAATATCCTTGCGATTATTTTGGGGTGTGCTTCCGGGAGACTGTCGGACTTAAATAAAGATTTAACTCGTTCAGCCAGTAATAGTGCGGAAATGCTTATTTTTCCGCCCTGTCAAATCAAGCAATCTATAGAGATGTGTGAAATGTGTCAAGTCAAGACGCTACTGTTTCCTTAAAGACTGCAACCCGCCATAAATACGCCCGATATTGGGCAATGCTTCGGGGGTTGAATAGCGAAGGCCAGCTGGAGCCTGGCGGTCTTCGCTAGCGCTGCTTCCTGTTCAGCGCTTGGATAATTTATGCCCCAGTCTCGGACAAGACAGGAGAGGGATGGTTGCCTCACAATGCAATGCATCAGCAGCTGCCGGAGTTAAGGCCCAATGACTTGCATCATCAATGACCGGCGACGACCACTCAGGGAAAAACCGGCGGAGTCATCAACCCTGTATTTTCTGGCAGAGACAGCATAAGATTCATATTCTGCACCGCTTGTCCGGCCGCCCCCTTGACCAGGTTGTCAATTGCAGAAAGAGCAATCACCCGACCAGTCCGATCGTCAACAGCTAAACCTATATCGCAGTAATTGCTGCCGCGAACCTGTGAAATGTTTGGCAAATGCCCTTTCGGAAGAACCCGGACGAACGTCTCAACCGCATACTTCTGAAGATAAACATCATGCAGGGCATCCAGTGTAAGCTGACCGGACAGGCTGGCGTAACAGGTGCTGAGAATACCTCTGCTGACCGGCAGGAGATGCGGCGTAAAACTGATGGTCACGCCCCTTCTTGCCAGGGTACTGAGCGTCTGCTCAATCTCTGGGGTGTGGCGATGCCTGGGAAGACTGTACGCCTTGAAGCCTTCATTGACCTCACAGTAGAGAGTGTCTGTTTTGGCTGCACGGCCGGCACCGCTGGTTCCGGACTTGCTGTCAACGATAATGGTCGACGTATCGATCAGGCTGTTTTCGATCAAAGGCGCCAAAGCCAGCGCCACACTGGTAGGATAACAGCCAGGGTTAGCAATCAACCTGGCGGAAGGAATCTGCTCACGAAACAGCTCAGGCAGGCCATAAACCGCTTCACAGAGTAATTCCTTGGCCGTATGCTCCTGGTACCATGCTTCGTAAACGGAGACATCCCTGATACGGAAGTCTGCCGAGAGATCAATCACACGACAACCGGCGATGAGAAGTCCGGGAATCATCCCCATGGCTGCTTGATGAGGCACCGCGGTGAACACCAGATCGGCACGCTCCGCCAACCCCTCTGGATCGACGTCTTCAAAAATCAGGTCCAGACTGCCTTGCAGAGAAGGAAAGACCTCGCCCACCGATTGTCCTGTATATTGACGCGAAGTAACGCTCACCAATTCCGTGTCGGGGTGCTGTGAAAGCAGCCTGAGCAACTCTACGCCAGTATAACCACTTGCACCAATAACTGCGATCCGATGCATATTCACTCCTCAGCATTCAAGCGGCCTTGCCGGATGAACGCGCCACAAACGGCAAAAGGGAAACCCGCAGGCTTCCCTTTTCAACCAAATATCCCAACGACCCGCCGGGCCGCAAGGGGTTAACGCTTGGAGAACTGGAAGCTGCGCCGGGCGGCGCGCTTGCCGTACTTCTTACGTTCCTTGATGCGACTGTCACGAGTGATAAAACCAGCCTTCTTGAGCGAATCACGAAGCGCCGGATTTACCTCGAGCAGGGCTTTAGTGATACCGTGCTTGATTGCACCGGCCTGGCCGGAAGGGCCGCCACCGCTGACGTTGACGGTAACATCAAACTTACCTATATTTTCGGTCAGCTCGAGGGGTTGGCGCACAACCATTTTAGATGTCGGGCGACCGAAATACTCGTCAATCGACCGCTTGTTAATAGTGATCTCACCAGTACCCGGCTTCATCCAGACGCGGGCAATTGAGGTTTTCCTCTTACCGGTGGCGTAAATTTTCTGCTCGGCCATCGCCTATATCTCCTGAGTTCCCTTAAACCTGAAGTTCTTTGGGCTGCTGTGCCTGATGCGGATGGTCGGCACCGCAATAGACTTTAAGTTTTTTGTACATCTGCC